>CAYPUS010000090.1:0-10563 GCA_964413815.1 uncultured Aquabacterium sp.
CCCTGGCTCAAAATTCAATCGGCACGGTGGCTCAATTTTGAATCGGCGCCAACACTCAGCTGGACGAAGCACTGGAGCTTTTTCAGAAGCGGGATGCCACACGAACCCAGCTGGTAAATCATGTGACAGCTCTGTTGGAGGCGGAGGCGGAGTCTTGGGACGGGCTGCGTGAGCTTGCTAGCCTGCTCAACAGCACTATGTGGGTCGAGGATGCATCGGCAATGTTTGACTACGACATCGACCTTCAAGTCGACGTCACGGAGGTCAAGTTCGTCGATGACCGTATGCTGGGCTCGCTGCGAGCAATCGACTACTCCAACGGCGCCCTGACAGTCATCGGTGAATTCGAGGCGACCGCTTCCGTCGAGGCGACGTTTCACTTCGTCATGGATGGCGTCAACCTAGGCGGCTGTGCTATCTCTGAGGACAAGACCGTGAACTTCGAAGCTCTCATCACCTTCGAAGAGCCTGGCGGAGATGCGCTGAAAGCGGTTGACATAGAACTCGTGCGAAGAATGCACAAGCTCGACTTCGGCCGCGTTGAGCCAGACTACTCCAATGAGGATCCAACGTTCGAGAAGTACTAGGCCCCAAGGCCTGCCAGCTTGCGCCGCGCCTCGGTCGCCTTCGCTCTGTCTTCCACCTTCTTGGCATAGGCGGCAAGCTCCTCGACGTCAGCGGCGAATTCTGCCGGCTCAGGCAGCGCCGGGGGCGCTTCTGCACCGCCTTCATGGGTGAACTTGGAGCAGCGCGTCATCCCGTTATAGACGGCGCTCGCATCGGTGTCGTCCACCGACACTGACTTCAACCGCGTGGTCTCCACAGAGACCCGATAGCGTCGGACCGTACTCTGCAGGAGTACGTCCTCGACCAACTGCTCCCAGGTGTCGCGCAACCGACGGTAGCCGCTGCGGACCACATCGTTGTAGCCCTCGACATTCCCGTCCGTCTCCAGGAGGTTCTTGGCGTGCGTCGCCAATGCACGAAGGTCGCCGACGCGGTTTTTGAGCTTCTTGCCTTCGAACGGCAAGTCGTCTGAACACAACCCCTTGCGCTTCATCGTCGCCGCCAAGTGGCGCTGCGCGAATTTCACGCCCTGGTCCTCAGCAAAATCGGTGAGCGCCAGCGCGAAGGCGAGGTCATGCGTGAAGACGATGACCTGGCGCTTCTTTGCTTCGAGCACCAACCGCCTGGCAATTCGCTCGCGCCGAAGGTGGTCGAGCGACGAGACCGGGTCGTCGAAGATGAGGCCCGAGCGCCCGGGTTCCATGCCAATCTCCGCGAGGAAGAGGGCCAAGGCCACGACGCGTTGCTCGCCTTCGCTGAGGATGGCGGACAACTTGGCTTTCGCGAAACGAGGCACGGTTCCGAGCTTGAGCTGCTGGACCCGAGCGCCTTTCTGACCAGTCATCTCCAATGTGACGGGCTGGCCGCGGATGCCTAGCGCCTCCAGCTCCTTCGCGAAGGCAATCCTCAGCTCTTCGGTGACGTGGGCGTCGTAGAGCTCGCTCGTCTTGCGCGTCACCGCGCCGGTTCCGCAGCTCTTGATGGCCTCACCGAATGCATGGTCCCGCTTGTGCCACACGATGGCCTCGGAGACCTTTGGCAGCAACGGGGCGAGCCGCTCCCTGGCGTCCAAGTCAGCGAGAAGCTTGAGCTTGGCCGCTCGCTCCTCGGGGGTCATCGCCTTTTCGAGCGTGTTCGCCTCTGTGGTTCTCGCTTTAACCCACGCCTCTATGGCGGCGAACGGGGCCTCCGGCAGTGCTTCAAGCGGGTCGAGCACGCGCTTAGGCGCCATCGCCTCTACCTGGGCCTTCCTGGCCTGCAGCGCCTGTGCGAATGCTTTCACCGCGGCCACGAGGTCCGGCTGCGCCTCAGCGAGCTCCTCTAGCAGCGCGGTGTCCGATGGGAAGGTTTCGAAGTTCAGTGTCTTGATGGCCTTGTACAGCCGCCCAGTCGTTTCGCGCTGTTCTTTGAACTTCCGTTGAGCGTCGTTCTCGAGGAACTCGACGAAAGACTTCAACCGCGCAGCAGCCTCGTCACCCAGAGGCTGCTGACAGAGCACGCAGTTGGCACCGTCTTCCGGCCCGGGGAACGGACTGCCGGGATACGCCGCTTTGGCCACAAAGTCCATTGCACTGCGCAGTAGGACTTCCCAAGGCTCCGAGCCGGTTGCTGCAACCTGTGCCCCGTCGGCTTTCAATTTTTCGGCGGCCAACTTCGATGCAGCCTCGGCCGCGACCAGCGAAACGAAGGCCTGCCTCAGCTGTTCGATAGCGTCATCCTGCAGAGGGGTGGTGCGTTGAGTCAGCTCGCCCGTCAGCGTGGACATGCGCATGAGCAAGCGTCTGATGCTTGCTGCCTGCTTGGCTGGGTCCTGGTCGCTGAAAAGCTTGCGCAGGGCCGCTAGGTCGAGGGCCTCCTGATCCGAGAGCCTGGCCAGCGCCTCGAATTCCTGGGGTTTGCTCTGCCGCCCAAGCTTCGCAATCTCACGACCCACTACGTGTTGCCCGGCTAAGGTCGCCAGTTGGTTGAGGTCAAAGCGGCTCGCCGCCCGCTCCAACTCGAGTTGGTCTTGGGCGGCCTTCATCGCCTCGGCCAGTCCGTGCATCACCTCGAGACCGCCTGGGACGAACAGGACCTTGGCTTGGCTGTCGACAAACACCCTGGCGCAATGCGCATCGAACACGGATATTTGAGAAAGCGCGGGCGGCGACGCCTTGTTCGCCGCCCAGCCGTCGGATTTTTCCGCGCCGCCTTCCAGCCATTCGATAGTTGCGCTCGCCGCCGCGTCCCCTTGGCCCTGTACGTACACGTTGGGAAGAATTTCCTCAACGTTCCGGGCCCGACAGGCTTTCTTGAGCGCTCTCGCATAGCCGGACTTTCCGACGCCGTTGTAGCCATAGACAACGGTGAGCCCATCCGCCACGAAGGTCAGGCTCTGCTGGGAGTCAATGGCGTTAAGGCTCTGCGGGGCTCTGAGCGCACGAAGGCTGACGTCGACACCTTCCTGCGCCGCGGCAGGAAGCTGTGCCGAATCGAGCGGGGCGGGTTGACGGCCTTTCGGGTCTTTGAAGCCATGGTGCACCTTGACCAGCGCAACCAGATCCTCCTTGTCGCCTAAGCCCAACGCGCCCTGCTGAAGCAGCCTACGGGCACAGTCGCTCAGCCACGGTGGCTGTTGGGCGAGCCAACCGCCGATGTCCTGGATGATTTGCATCCTCGCTCCCTAACGACGCTTCTTCGCGTCATCAGGAGATGTTGCCACATGTAAGTAACGCTTGGCTTGATTTATCGCAGCGAGATGACCCCTTCACAACGTCACTGGCGCGACTGGCGACTGCTTCATGCCAGGGACCGTGAACTCGGCCGGATGACGGCAACCGTTGCAAAACTGCCGCCTCGGCCTATACCACCTCAGCCTCTGTATCGAACCTGGCCGGGTCGACTTTCTGCGCCCAGTTGCAAACTCGTCTCCACGCGCGCGTTGCAGAACTCCTCTACGTAGTCCTTCAGTGCGTGTGCGGTTGCAAGGGCGCGTTTGTCTTCAGGGATGTGCGCGGCGAGCGCGTCCGGCATGACCACGATGCATTTACCCATCGCGCGCGAGATCGCGACGTTGGTGCGCTGCAGTTGCATCAGGAAGGCCTCCTCGCCGCCGATGACATCGACATCGGCAACGCCAAAAGTCACGATGATGGTGTGGCGCTCGCCCCCTTGAAACCGCTCCACGGTGTCGACAGCATCCGCGATAAGATCGGCCTCCGCCGGATACATCTTCTCCAGCTCGCGCACAACCAGGGCTCGTTGCGCGCGATGGGGCGTCACGACGCCCACGCACTTTCCCCAGAACTCACCGGGGGTTGGAACGCGGTGTTGGGGGGAGGCGTTGCCGTGAGCATGCAAGTCAGCACTGACGGTAAGCCTGAGCAGCGCAACCATCGCAGCCACCAATCTAGCTTCGAACTCATTGCCTTGCGATGAAACATCGTCCTCGTGCAAGAGCGTCGCCACGACCGTCTCTGGCCGCAGCAAGATTTCGTAGTCGTCGCTCCAAGGCAGATGCGCTGGGAACTCAGTCCTCGGCGGCAAGGGCTGGAGACGGTGCAGGCGCGCATCAGGGTACTGCGCCTTGAGGGCGGACGGATACCCGATGGAGCGAGCAAACTCCACTATGTGGGCGCCCGACCGGTAGTTGACCTGCAGTTCACGGCTGGTTAACGGTGCGCTGAACCTGCGGTCCGTGAGGTAAGTCTGAATGCCGCCGACCAAATAGGCCGCGTCGGCTGGAGGCTCAATCGAAGCGATCGGCGGCATTTGCAGATGGTCGCCGGCAACGATGAGTCTGGCATCGTCGCGCAGGCCTGCCAACGCTGCAAGCGCGCGCGAAACAGGAACCTGCGAGCTCTCGTCAATGACCACCACGTCAAACACCGGCGCCAGATAGTTGCCCGTGATGAACTTGGGGAAGCGCCTGGCTTGGCTGATATGGCATCCGGCAATGGTCACCCCGAGTCCCAGGCTCAGCGCTTCCAGGCAGTTTCGCATCGGCTGCTTGGTTTGGTCGAATTCCATGGCTTGGTATGTCACATGGGCAGCTAGAGCGGATGGGGCCTGCGCAGCAGCACGGCCTGAGGTGTAGCCCATGTACAGGTTTCCGGGTGCCGCAGAATCGGCGCTCATGTATCTGGCGACGCGCTCCATGAGCTCCTCTACCGCCTTGTAGGTAGGGCCGGTCACCAGGACGCGCAACGGCTGGTTCGTTGCTGCAGCTTGGCGAGCCATCCCATGGATGATTGCAGCTAGCGTCTTCGTCTTCCCCGTTCCCGGTGGTCCCCAGATGAGCGTAAGGCCCCGCTCGATGGCGAAAGCGGCAGCCCGTTCCTGCGAGTCGTTGAGCTCGTCAAGCCGCTTCACGTCGCTGGCGACACTTCTGGCTGTCGAGGTTGGGACGACTACCTTGCTCTCCAAGGTCACTGCATTCCACAGCACACGGGCCGCTGGGGTTTCCGGTGATACCGTCTTGCTCTTCGGTGGAGGCACGCCAATCGCGTCCGCAGCATTGCGGTCAGGTTGCGCGATCTTGGGAGTGCCAATGGCCTTCAGTATGTGGCCACACTGCTCAGCCCAATTGAAAGCGCTGGGGCTCTTCGGCTCAACGAGAAAAACTTCGTGCAGGAGTGAATACGTTGAGTTCGCGATGAGATACGGAACGAGATGCTCCTCGTCTCGTACTCTGAGCTGCACCTCAGCTCGATTTTTGACGCGGTCGAACGACACGAGCCGAGCTTCGATCAGTGACCAGAGGGGGCGGGTCAGCAGGTCGGTATTGCCCACATAGGGGGGCGAGCCTGGCTTCACCAAACTCGTACCACGCTGAAGCGGCATGCCCGGCTCGCCAAGCTTGCCAAGCGTCAGCCGTGCATCCTCACGGAACTTGGCTTCTGAGGAGCTTGGTCGGACGTCGAAGCGGTAGAGGTCGTCCTGGAGATGGACGCCGTTGAGTAGCACGATGGCTTCGTAGGTCGCCTCCAACCGTTCGCCGTCCATCGAAAGGCGCATGTGGGCTTCGAGCTGGGATACGTTGAAATCGAGCTCATCGAACCACAACCAGAGCTTGCCGTCGAACGCTACAGACCGAGCGCCTTGCGGAATCGAGGTCGGAATGGAGGTCGCCTTTGCCCGAAACTTTCCTTTGTAGTCCTGACGAAGTCTCTCGCAAACCGCTTCAAGTGAACGCGACTGCTTGACAAGTGCGTCTGAGTACTGCGAGATGACGGTGTTTCGAGGCACCTGGTTCGTGGCGCCGCGCTTGACCATGGTGGCGTTCGACCAAATTTCGTAGATGCGCTCGCGCGGGATGCCATTGCTCAAGTACTCCCGGTAGTACGAATCCCGCTCCGCTGGTGAAGCAGGCGCTCTTCGGTAGTGTTCAACGGTATCAAATAGCGTGATGACGTGCCGGGTTGGAGCAAACACCATCCGTCGAACCACCTCGTCTACTGCCACGACCGTTGCAGCTGCCAACGAGTCTGGGCGGGCAAGCATGGTGTCGGGCGAAAAGACCCAGGCAAGTGCTTTGGCCCTCTTGTCGCCCAGTGCCATGACACGAGGCAGATGCCGCCCCATCGCGTTACACAGCTCCACGAACTGCCGCTGCTCCCAGAAATGAATCTGGCCGGATACATCCTTGCCAACAAGGGACTCCGCAGCTTCAATGCAGGTTGCAATCTGCGAGAGAAATCCTTCGAGGGCGACCCACTCGGCCGTGAGTGACTTCTGGTCGACCACGAACGGAACACCTCCGAAGCGGCGCGGGGGTTGGCCTGCAGTGAAGTTGGTCGCAACACCGGATAGAGCCAGACCGGTGAGAAGGCCCGCGCTCGAGTCGAAGTTGACGCTGGCATAAAGAAGCAGATTCGCACTGCCTACCAGGGACGCGATGATGCTGTCGGGGTCAGTGGCAAGCGTCCCTGACTGGATTGCCGCAGAGCGTGCGGGAAGCGTCTTTGCCTCCCTCTTGAGCAACGTGTGTTGCTGGAACGCTGGATTTCCCGCCGCATTTGCCAACGTGGATGTGTCCTGAACGGTGTTGCGGTGCAGGACCTTCTTGGCGCCGCGCGTGACACCTGGCACAAGGCAAAGATGACCGCTGGCAGCAGCAGACGGCATACAGTAATGACCGGGCTGCGCGTCAACTGCGGTACGCTGGCTTTGGCCCATGTGTCGCTTGTCACCAAGCCAGTCGCAGCTCCCACAGGAACTAGACACGTGCCAATCGAGGTCCTCCCATCCGTTCGGACGAGCGTGACCGGTGCGAACTACGCGCGCTACGTCCTCGAAAAACCGGCGTATTGAGGCTAGATAAAAGCGCAGCTGGGCATCCTCCGAATCTTTCACCAGTGCCTCCAGAAGTTGGGTTGGCGTGGCTCCCCCCTCCTCTTCGAGCTTGCTGAGTTGGCTCTCACCTTGCTTCACCCTAGTCCAGAGGTAGGCCTTCGAGCAGACGAAGTAGCGCCGAGCTAAGTCTGGATGGAGTTTTAGCCAGTTGGCGAGCATCACCGCATACAGCGCGATTTCCGAACAGTAGCTGGGGTTCGATTCTGCGGTGTGCTTGATGTCTAGGATGACCAGCGCCTGACGGTCGTCGAGCAGTTCATCGAATACGAGCCGTGTCCCGTCGGGTAGCACCTCGAAGTCGCCGTCAACGCCGTCTCTAACCAGCACCACGTCCGGGATGTAGTCAGCCAAAGGGGGAATGAGGCTTTGGTCACCTGCCGAGAGTCCAATTTGGCCCAAGACCGATGGCTGCTGGTCTGCGACAGAAAAAGAGCCTTGTAGGATGAGCCGCGGCGTCATCGTCAATCTCGACAACGTCGCATGCAGGTCCATGTCGTTGTATGTCGCCGACGTCTTCGAGAACTCGACCATTCCAGGAAAGAGTCGGACTAGCGCGTCGTTGCGGTCCAGCTCAAACTCCTTGCCTTCGACAGCCAGAATCCCGATACCCGGCCTCTTGATAGGAGCAGGCAGGCCGGCGCTGGCCATTTGCTTCTTGTCGTGCAGCGAGAGAAACAATTCCTTGTCGCAGCGCGTTCTCAGGAACATCGACAAGGTGCTTTTCGACACCTTAAGTGCAGGTGCCGCGCCCGATGTTGTCATCGCCTACTCCTCTATGATCTTTTAACGTGGAAGTCGTATTCCAAGGCTGCCGTAGAGCTCTTGGTCATGTGGTCCGCTTGGCGTTTACCCGAAGACGCCGTACTAGCAGCTCGAACGGATATCTCCTTCCACCCGATGCCAGACTCCTCGAGCGACTCGCGGACCAGTGCCTTGGCGTCGGTCTTAGCGGACGGGATGATTCCGAAGCGGATGTACAGGTCCAGTTCCGGCTCCTGTGTGCGCGCCATGTTCTTCCAGACCGCGCCAAGGGACTTTGCGAACACGTCCTTGCCGCTATGCTCCAACTGCTCCGACTGGCCATACACCACGCGGTCCGGACCGCCCAAGAACCAGTTCCGAAGCCACTGGTCCTCTACATATGTCCTCATGCCGTAGTACGGTGGCGAGGTGACGACGACCGAAAAGTCACGGCTCGAGGGAGGTAGGCTTTTGGCAAAACGGGAATCCCCTTGCACCGCATGAGCCACTGTGACGCCGTCAGGCAAGCTCGTAGCGCTCAGTCGGTCCAACTTCCGACGAAGCACAGACAGGACATCCGCTGCCGGCGGTTTCAGCGATTTGGCTTTCCAGTAGCGCACCGAGTAGTCTGGCTTCGATGCGAACGTGCGAGGCATCTGGTTCGAAAAGTACGACTGGTTGGCAATGCCCTTGCTTGTGGGACCGTGCAAGCACCCCAGCATTGCGGCGCGAAGAAGCACCACCTCGTCCGTGTCGTGCTCGGCCACCATCAGGCCTTGGCGAATTGCGCAGATTGCCCGCAAGACCTCCGGCGTGAATGCATGCTCGAAGAACTCGGTCTGCGGGACCTGAACGTGGTCGGCTGCGTCGATGTACGCCCGCGCGACCGCAAGCGTCTTCTCGGTGTCGACCTTGCAAAGCTTAGCCCTCGCCACCGCGACGGCGACGGGGGACGAGTCGATGCCTCTGGCCGCTAGCCCGAGCAAGCGTGCTGCAAATAGCGTCGTTCCGCGGCCGCAGAACGGGTCCATCACAACTGGACTGCCGGACTTGTGCTTCTTCAAAACCCTCAACGGATATTCCAGGGGGAACATCGTGTAGTAAGGACAGATTCCGTTAAGTGCGTTGCGCGGTTCGTAGGCAAGAGGGCGAGGCATGTCGGGTGTTTTTCGTGAAGTTCCCGCGTCTAAACGCATTCTTTTAAGGTGGTAACCCGCACCATCGATGCCGGCCGTCGCGCCCTTCTTCACGGCGACGAGCATCTTCACCGCAAGCAGCCTTCGAATTGACGCTGGTCAGCTTCGCGGCACAGGGGAATAACACGTCGCCTGACTTTGCATCTGGACAAGGCAAGATAATAGTGCAACTCAAGCGCACGCCTGAGGCTTCATCTTCACGCCGGCGCTGTCAGTCCATTGAATGCGAGGAGGGGCGAAGTCGTCCAAGGTATTCAGAATAGGAAGCTAGCTCTGCGGACTCGCTCAGAACACTAATGCCCCGTCGCGCCCGAGACGGCTCACCGAGGGACCTCCCTAGCGGATCAGAATCTTTAGATCTTCTCCGCTCTGTTGACGGATGACGATCGTTCCATCGGTACGCTCGTTTCGCCGCACGACGTTGAGCAACGCAATAGCCTTGCGAAGAACCTCCGCCTTTGAACCGACTTGGTAATGGCGCCTGAGGCTCTCCAAAGTTTGGTCCGTCTTTTGGTCGATCTTGAAACTGGTGGCGGCCATGGCGAACTCCTGATATCGGGTAGTCATCATCTTTACAGATGCCATGAAGAAAGCAAGTCAACCAGCGCGGTGCTGGTGAGCACTAGAACGCTGTACTCAAAGACAATCGGTGCTCCTTGGGCCGAAGCTACTGTCCGGTCGCCTGACTCACCGGGGTTTCTTTCCTGCGACCTTCAGGGCAATGACTGCCCCGAGTGCCGCCGAGGCCAGCCACACACCCAAGAACAATTGCAAGGCCTGAGGATCTCTGTCGAACAGGCTATCGCGTGGGTCCAGATTCAATGCGGCCCAGGACAACAAGCAGCCCCAGGCCAGGACAGATCCGGTCAGGATGCCAAGAACCATGAAGAAAACTCGCTTCATCAGTCGATGGGGAAGAATCGAATCTTCCTTGCCTTTCGCAGGTCAGACCAGACACCGAATGGGATGACGATGCCAAAGCGTGCACGAAGCCCCGAGCCCGTTGCCGTCATCTTGCTGCCATTCCACAGGTCGATGTGGTCGCCGCCAGATCCGCCAGACGGCGCGTAGTAGTCCTCAAAGCAAATGATGCCTGTGCGGCCCTCCACCTTGTCATACCAGCCAGCGCCAGTCAGCTGCTCTGCCTCCTTGCAGCCTACGAAAGGCTGTAACTCCAGCCAGTCGGCCAACTCCGCTGCGGACAAGATGTGATTTGCGTCAGGATGAACCCAGCATTTGCGTTTGGCGGGGTATGACTTGAACGTCACGCCCGACTTCTTCAATGCGTAGCTCACCCTGATGGCGCATTGATTGGCGAACAGCTTCTTGCCTTCCTTGTCTTTGGCATCGCATGGGTCACTGCCAGGATAATTGCGCCACAGATCCTCAAATCTGACAGATGGCACGTTGACCTTACACATTGATCCCTTTTGAGGGTTGGTCTTGATCTTCGCAGTTTGCTTGAGTGCCGTGCTCATGCCTTCACCAGCCCCATTTCAGCGATGGCCGCATCACCCCAGTAGGCCTCGTAGTGCTGCTCGCTATCGGTGATCACGCGCGGCAACTGCCCCTGTGCATCCAGCCGCCCGGAGAACGTTCGGCCATCTTGTGTTCTGATGAACCAGGGAACACCAACCAGGGTAGCAGTATCTCCATCGTGAGCGTCCAGCCATCCCACCTTGACCCGAGCGCGAACCCGTGATCGTCACGACGAAGTCGTTGCCCC
>CAYPUS010000091.1:0-10546 GCA_964413815.1 uncultured Aquabacterium sp.
TAGACGATGCGGGGGCGCCCGCCTCGGGCGAGCGTTTTGATACGCTGCTGCGCCATCGGCAACTGCACATCGAGCGCATCGTCAGCGCCGCGGATGTGCGCTCGGAGGTGTTCGTGCAGCAGCAGGACGAATGGGTGCTGCTGTTGCGTGGCGAGGCCCTGCTCGATGTGGCGGGCGAGCCTCATGCTCTGAAGGAGGGCGACCACGTTTTCCTGCCGGCCGGCACCGCGCATCAGGTGCTGCGTACCTCTGAGGGGGCCATGTGGCTGGCGGTTCACCTGCATCCGGACGGGGCTGGCTTGGGCTGATGTGCTGGTAAGCCGGGGGGGGGCGCCAATGCTGCCCTGACGAGGGTCGTGTCGAATCGCCGAAGGCCTGTTCGTCGTGCATGCTGAGGGCCTGCCTCGGCATGACATCCAGGAGAACACGATGAGCACCACCACCCCTACCGATCCCCAGGCTACCGGCACTGTGCGCCTGCACCGTGTGCTGCGCTGCAAACCCGAGCGCGTCTACCGCGCCTTCACCACCGCCGGCGCCATGTGCAAGTGGTTGCCGCCCCATGGTTTCTTCGCCGAGGTGTTCCAGATGGATGCCAAGGTGGGCGGGACGTGGCGCATGTCCTTCACCAACTTCAGCGGTGGTGGCACGCACAGCTTCGGCGGCACCTACCTCGAGCTGGAGCCGGGCAAGAAGGTCCGCTACACCAGCGCCTTCGACGATCCCGGCCTGCCCGGCGAGATGACCACGACCGTGGAGTTGAGCGAGGTCTTGTGCGGCACCGATGTGAAGATCGTGCAGGAAGGCATCCCGGCCGTCATCCCCGCCGAGGCCTGTTATCTTGGCTGGCAGGAATCGCTGTTGCAGCTGGCCTTGCTGGTCGAGCCGGAGATTCCCGCCGAGTAAACAAGAGGAAACGAAGCAAGACGGAAACGAAGGAGGACAAGCATGGAGATCCGGCCGGCCCGGGCGCACGACATCCCGCAGATCCAGGAGATCTACAACCACTACATCCGCCACACCACCATCACCTTCGAAGAGGAGGCGTTGACCCTGGCGCAGATGCAGGCGCGTGTCGAGGCCGTCACGCAGAGCCTGCCCTGGCTGGTGGGCACCGAGGGCGATCAGGTGCTGGGCTATGCCTACGCCAACCGCTGGAAGGAACGCGCGGCCTACCGCCATACCGTGGAAGCCACCATCTACCTGCGCGATGGCTGTGGCGGGCAGGGCCGGGGCAGGGCCTTGTATGGCGCCCTGCTCGGCAAACTGGAACAAATGGGCGGCTTCCATGTGGTGCTGGGGTGCATCGCCATCCCCAACGAGGCGAGTGTCGCGCTGCACGAGCGCCTGGGTTTTCGCCAGGTGGCTCATTTCGCCGAGGTCGGCTTCAAGCACGGGCGTTGGCTGGACGTGGGTTACTGGCAGCGCCTGCTTGATCCGCATCAGGAAATCCCGGATTTGTCGGGCGCATGACATTCCGGGCGGCGGGGGCTGCCCATGATGCGCCCGCATGGCCGTACTCGACACCCCACAACTTGACACCCTGCGTGCCGATCTGTGGTTCGGGGGTTTGCCCGCAGACCTGAGCCAGGCGCTGGTGGCGCAAGGCGTGTTGCGGCGCGTGCGGCATGCGCAGCACCTGTTCTTCCGGGGGGATGCGCCCGATGGCCTGTATGCCGTGCTCTCGGGCACCTTGCGTGTGTTCGGTGTCACGGCCTGCGGTAAGGAGGCGCTGCTGTCGGTGATGGCGCCACCCCTGTGGTTCGGCGAGATCGCGCTGTTCGACAAACTGCCGCGCACCCACGATGTGCAGGCCGATGGCGATGCCCTCGTGCTGCATGTGCCCGACGCCGCCTTGCAGGCCATGCTGGCGGCCCACCCTGGGTGGTGGCATCACTTCGGTGTGCTGGTCAGCCTCAAGACCCGTCTGTTGATGATCATGCTCGAGAGCCAGGCTCTGCTGTCGCCCGAAGGCCAGCTCGCGCGGCGCCTGCTGTGGATGGTGCGCACCTCGGCGCTGGGGCAGGGCGAAGAGGCGGTGCGTCTGAAAGTCAGACAAGGCACGCTGGGCGAGATGCTGTCCATGGCGCGCCAGACGGTCAACCGCATCCTCAAGGACCTCGAGGCGCGCGGGGTGGTGAAGCTGGCTTACGGCACCGTCGAGGTGAGCGACATCCATCTTCTGGCCGATGTGGCCCTGTTGACACCCATGGAGCGCAGGGTGCTCAAGCACCTTGGCGAGCGCACGGAAGCCGTCCAAAGGCAGCGGGACTTTCCCTGATTTGTCTTGCGGAAGACAGGCTTTGACCCCTGCTTTGTCGACCATGTGCGCAGCGCCATGGACCGCCGTTGTGTCCATCCAGCAGTCCCCGACCAGATCCGACAGAGATCCCACAAGCAGGCTGCGGCGCGCAACCTCTGGAGACCCGCATGAACCACACGATCCCCACTCGTTGGACACCCGCGCGCGCGGCGGTGATGGCCCTGGCTGCACAGGCGGCGCTGGCGCAGGCCGCGGCACCCAACTTCCCCAATCAGGAAATCGTCTGCAACTTCAATGCGGCGCGTGAGCAGGCGCGTGCGGCGTCCGCCCAGCAGTTCGCGCAACCTGTGGTGCAGCAGATGCTGGTCAATGGCGCGCTGGTGTGGACCAGCGCCAACCCCGGCGCCAAGCCCACGCTGCGCCCAGGCGACACCGTGGTCCTGAAGGGATCGGGCTTCGGTGCGGGCACTGACATCGATTTCAGCAAGATCATGATCGGCAACAGCCGCGTGCTGGAGACCGATCTCGTCATGTACGAGCAAAAGCTGGACATCGCCAGCAGCACCAATTACGAGACCGGCGTGGTGCGCAGCAACTGGCCCAAGGACGTGCTGGCCTGGAGCGACAGCCAGGTCGAGTTCCGCGTGCCGGCCCATGTCAGCAAGGGGCCGCTGAAGCTGCAGGTTCAAAAACGCGTGGGCTACCTGAACTCGCTCAAGAAGCCGGGCCAGCCGCACAACATCATCGATGCGCAACGCTACCGCCTGACCGCGCCGGCCGATCCCAACTGCGATGTCGTCTCGGTGCTGTCCGACGAGACCAAGGCGATCACGCCGATCGAGGTCAATGTCGACAACGCCAGCTTCGAGCAGATGGTCAAGCTGGGCCGGGCGGTCTTCTGGTCCTATGACTACGGCCTGGGCGTGGCCCACAAGTTCAAGGGCCTGGACTGGGACCTGATCATGAAGGGCCAGGCCACCGATCCCTACACCCGCCAGAAGGCCGATCCCTATGCCTCCTTCGGCGCCTACAAGACCGTGCGCGGCCAGGTGCCCGATGAAGCCATCGACGAGGTCTACTTCGATCCCTACCCGCAGGCCAGCCCCATTCCCGGCTTCCTGCTGATCGACAAGCAGCTCACCAAGGGCACCACCTCCAACAGCGGCTGGGTGGGCTACCGCTATGCCCAGTCCTCGCACCCGCTGATCGGGCGCGGCAAGTGGATCGGCTTCAACTGCGCCTCCTGCCACGGCTACCAGATCAGCTACAGCAAGGGCGAGAACAACATCACCAAGGTCTTCCCCGGCCTGCCCAACCCGCGCTGGACGCAGCGCTGGACGGTGCTGGGCGACAAGGCGGGCGACACCACGGCCAACTTCAGCTTCATCGTCGGCAACGAGCCGGGGCCGGCCTGGATGCCTGGCACCAAGAAGGTCGACAAGACACCGCTGCTCTACCTGATGCCGGGCGGCACGGCCGAGGCGGCGCTGACCCGCACGGCCGGCGAAGGCAATCTGTATGACAACGACTACCTGTTCTCGCCGACGGCCATCCCGAACGTGACGAACCACCTGCCCATCCGCCGCGCGCTCTCGCACACCGAGTCGTATGTGGGCTTCGAGGGCTCTTATGTGCATGCGCAGGAGCCCGATGGCGCGATGGGGTCGATGGACCAGGCCTCGCTCAAGGCGCTGACGGCCTACATGACCACGCTGGACAAGGACGACGACGACCTGCGCAATGTCGGCATGTACCGCTGGCTCAAGCACAACGGCCAGCTGGCGCAGGCCGGCGGCGCCACCGAAGGCAGCTTCGTGCAAAAGGGCTGGCAGAGCTATCCGGCCGTGACCGCGGCCGTGGCCCTGGGCAAGGCCAGCTTCGAGCAGAACTGCGCGTCCTGCCACGGCGACAAGCTGGGGGCCAACACCAACGAGAAGATGATCCGCCTCGACGAGGTCGGCCGTTTCTTCGCGCCCACCGACTTCCAGTACAAGCAGCAGTCGATCCGCGCCACCTTCCTGCGCAACATGTACTGGGTCAGCTCGCGCGGCCTGCTGTCGGATGGCCACGTGCGCAATCTGGAGGACCTGGTCCATCCGGACCGCTGCAATGAGAACTCGGCGCTCTACAAGCAGTACTACACGCTGCACGCACCGGCGCGTCCGGCCGCAGGCACGGCCGACCAGCCGCAACCCGCGCCGGACCTCAACCGCAAGGGTGATGTCTTCCGCGTCTACAAGGCCAAGAAGAAGAACATCCTGGACACGACCTCGGATGCGCGCAACCTCTTCGTCGAGCGCCACAAGTACTTCGTGAGCGTGCCTTGGGATGCCGACCACTACTACTGGGACTACCAGAAGATGCGCCGCGAGTTCGGGCCCGAGATCGGCGCCCCTGGCCCCATCGGCATGCCGGCCACGCCCCACCCCTGGTGCGCCAAGTCGCAGGGCGAGGTGGCGAACCTGGTGCAGTATCTGCTGACGCTGTAAGCAGTTCGCCGGCAGGTGGCCGGCATGGCTCAGCGGGCGGGCAGGCGGAACACGAACAGCGCGTTGCCCGGCCCGGCCGTGTAGGCCGTCTGCCCGCCTGAGAACATGTAGCCCGAGTTGATCAGCACATCGCCGCCGGCCACGACCGGGCCGGCGTTGTCGATCGAGCCGCCCTGGCCTTTGGCGCCATTGACACCTGTCACCGGCACGGCGGTCTGATAGGACCACAGCTCCTGGCCATCGGTGGTGCGCAGCGCCTTGAGCTCCCCATCCATGCTGCCGGCCAGCAGCACATCATTGGTCACCGTCAGCGCGGCGGAGTACAGGCTGGGGTGCGGCTGGCCCGCGGTCACATGCGTGAAGCGGCGCTGCCACAGCACGCGGCCGCTGAGAAGATCCAGCGCGTACACGCCGGGGCTGGCATCGGCCACGATCTGAATGTTCTTGCCGACCATCGCATACGGGTCGGCCAGGTCGGTCAGCGCGATGGACGTGATCTTGTTGACCGACAGATCGGTCACCCCGGCGTAGATCCGGCGGCCATCGACCGCCATGCCCCAGTGCACGCCACCCAGATTGCCGCCCGCGCCGATGCGCTGTTGCCAGTTGACGGCGCCTGTGCGCGGGTTCAGTGAATAGACCACGCCGTTCTTCGCACCGGCGATGATGGCCTTGCCACCGAAGGGCAGAGCCGCGACGATGGGCGGTGCGCCGAAATCGAAGTCGGGGCCGGGGCTTTTGCAGCGGCCGGCCAGCGCATCGGGCGCCAGGCACGACGCGTTGAAGACATCGTTGGGCGTCGACTGGAACACCCAGCGCACCTTGCCTGTGGCCATGTCCAGCGAGATGATCGCGTTCGAGTTGCCCGTGGTCGGCGGGCTCAGGTTCTGCCCTGTGCCGATCACCACCGCGTTGTTGTCGACATCGATGGCCGGCACGCCCCAGATGCTCATGCCATTGGGGCCGCGCGTGCCCGTGGCCGGGTAGTAGGCGGTGGACGTGGCGGTGTGATAAGTCCACTTGATCTTGCCGGTGTACGGGTCGACCGCCTGCAGCAGACCATGGCTCTTGCAGCAGGCCTCCAGCACGTGGAGCACGGTCGTCACCACTTCCTTGGTGGACACGGGCACGAACATCGTGCCGTTGTGCATCTGCGGCGAGCCCGTGATGAAGTGGCGGTCGGTTTCCGGACCGCCCATCTGGGCGCGCCACACCTGCTTGCCGGTCTGCGCGTTGATGCCGTACATGTTGCCGAAGAAGTCGCCCGCGAACACCATGGCCGGCTTGTTGCCGCTGGGGGGCAGGTAAACGACGGCCGACGAGCGCATGGCGTTGTTGCCGATCAAGGAAGACTTCACCAGCCCCTTGAAGCGCCAGTACTCGCAGCCCGTGATGCGGTTGGCCGCGACGATCTCGTTTCTCTCGGAGAAGTACACCGTCTGCTGCGTCACGGCCGGGGCGCCACGTTTTTCCTTGGCGCCTTCGGCCACATGCGTGTAGGCCAGTTGCAGGTCGCCCACATTGCCCGATGTGATCTGCGATGGCTGCACCCGCGTGTTGGCGCTGTTGAAGCCAAAGCCGTTGCTCAGCACCGGCGAGTGGGAGTCGACCGTGTCGGCACAGCGGGCGGCGAGCGCCGCATGGGGCAGCAGCGCGAACAGCGCCAAGGCGCCAAGTGTCGGGCGAAAGACATTTTGAGTGGGGTGCGGCATGGGCGTGACTCGGCACAAGCGGTAATCGCCAAGTGTTGAATGAGTGCCGTAAAGCCCGCATCGAGAAATGCCCTGAGGTCTTGCCGACCCTCTGATCAGGGGGGGAGGCCGCCCTGTGTTGCGTCGGAGGCATGTCTTTGGTCAATCATCCTGATATCTCCGGGTGGGTAGCCGGGGTTGGAAGGTGTAGGCTGCGCCTGAAAATTTCATATCAGGTACTCGAAAGGGTGGACATGTCCCCACAAAAAACAGCCAGGGTCGGAAGCGGGCGTCTCGCCAAAGCGTGGATGGCCGTGTGCATGGCTGGCGCGCTGGGCTGGGCGCAGCAGGCCCAGGCAGCCGAATTCAACTACAGCATCACCTTCGATGACCCGCTCGGGCTGGGCGCCACCTACTACAACGACATCCATTCGCACATCGGCCTGGCGCTCGACCAATGGGCTGTGCACCTGGTCGGATCGGCCGATTACAACGTGCACGTCCTCATCGACGACAGCGTGGAGCGTGCCACCGGCCGTTCGCTGACCTCGGGTTTTTTCCTGAACTTCGGCGGCTACGACGTCTACGAGCAGGGCATGGCCTACAAGCTGCGCACCGGCATCGACAGCAATGGCAGCCTGCCCGACATCGAGATCGTCCTGAACCCTTATTACCTGGCCGATGAGTTGTGGTTCGACCCCACCCCGGCCGACACGCTCGAGGCGGTCGACCCCAACCGGATCGATGCCACCTCGGTGTTCGTGCACGAGATCGGCCATGCCCTGGGCTTCAATGGCTGGGGCGATGCCCTCACCGGAGAGCACGCGCCCGGTTATGCCTCTACCTGGGATGTGTGGGTGCGGCCTGATGAGGAAGGCCATCTCTACTTCCATGGCCCGCTGGCCATGTCGGTGTATGGCGGCCCGGTGCCGATCACCAATGGCGCCAATTTCCACCTGGGCAATGCCGCCGGGCCGGGTGTCGACCTCATCAACGACGTGATGGGCGGCGTGTACTTCGCCCGCGGTCATCGTTACGAGATCACAGGCCTGGACCTGGCCATGCTCAAGGACATGGGCATCGCTGTGCAGCCGGGCTCCATCGTCGACGTTCGGCCCCTGCCGATGCCGCCCTCGCCGACGGCGCCGGTGCCCGAGCCTGAAACCGTGGCGCTGACCCTGGCAGGCCTGCTGGCCGTTGCCGCAGCCGGCCGCCTGCGCGCTGGCGCAGCACGCAGCCAGGGGGCTTGCGCTCAAGCCTGAGCCCTGCGCGAGGCGCAATCCGGGGCCTGTAGAATCCTTGGCCTTCAGGGCGCAAAGCCTTGAGCCCGGTTTGCCGTTGCCGCCCGCAAGAGGCGCAGCACATGCCGGGACAAAAATACCCAAGGAGATGACCATGATCGAGAAGAAGATCCCTGCCCGCCTGTCTGGGCTGGCGCGCGGCGCCTTGCTGTTGGCGCTCGGCGCGTTCGGCGGCCTTGGTGGCCTGGCCCATGCCCAGGAAGAGAAGGTGCTCAACATCTACAACTGGTCCAACTACATCGGGCCGGACACGGTGGCCGATTTCGAGAAGGAGACGGGCATCAAGGTGCGCTATGACGTGTTCGACTCCAACGAGATCGTGCACGCCAAGCTGGTGGCGGGCAAGACGGGCTACGACATCGTGGTGCCCTCGTCCTACTGGGCCAAGATGCAGGCCGATGGCGGCCTGCTGCAGAAGATCGACAAGGCCAAGCTGCCCAACCTCAAGAACATCGATCCGGCCTTCCAGGCGCAGCTGGCCCAGCTCGATCCGGGCAACCAGTACATGGTCAACTGGATGTGGGGCTACACCACGGTGGGCATCAATGTCGACAAGGTCAAGGCCGCTCTGGGCAGCACCCCCATGCCCGAGAACGCCTGGGACCTGCTGTTCAAGCCCGAGTACATCAGCAAGCTCAAGTCCTGCGGCGTGTCCTTCCTGGATTCCGCCACCGAGGTGATCCCCGCCGCGCTGCACTACCTTGGCAAACAGGCCTACAGCAAGAACATCGCGGATTACCAGGCGGTGCCGCCGCTGCTCAAGGCCATCCGCCCCTACGTGACGCTGTTCAGCTCGACGGGCTACATCAATGACCTGGCCAATGGCTCGATCTGCCTGGCCTTCGGCTACTCGGGCGACATCAACATCGCCAAGTTCCGGGCCGTCGAAGGGCGCACGGGGCAGAACATCCAGACGCTCACGCCCAGCACCGGCGGCGTGGTGTTCATGGATGTGATGGTGATCCCCGCCGACGCGCCGCACCCGGACAACGCGCACAAGTGGATGAACTACATCATGCGCCCCGAGGTGCATGCAAGCCTGACCAACAAGGTGTTCTTCGCCAACCCCAATGTGCCGGGCCGCAAGTTCGTGCGGCCCGAGATCGCCAGCGATCCCGGCGTCTTCCCCTCCGAGTCGGAGATGAAGAAGATGGCCCAGCCCGGGGCCTTGAACAACGACATCCGCCGCCAGATGACGCGCATCTACACCTCGTTCAAGACGGGGCTGTGAGACCCGAACAGAAAGGCGGCGGCATGAGCGTCGGCGTTCAGGCTGAGGCCTACCTGCGCATCGACCAGTTGGTCAAGGACTTCGGCGGCGAGGGCGGCAAAGGCGCCGTGCACCGCGCCGTGGACAAGGTCTCGCTGGACATCCGGCAAGGCGAGATCTTCGCTTTGCTGGGCCCCTCGGGTTGCGGCAAGACCTCGCTGCTGCGCATGCTGGGCGGGTTCGATCTGCCCACCTCGGGCCGCATCGTGCTGGGCGGTCAGGACCTGACGGCGCTGGCACCCTATGCGCGCCCGACCAACATGATGTTCCAGTCCTATGCGCTGTTTCCGCACCTGAGCGTGCGCGACAACATCGCCTTCGGGCTGCGGCGCGAGGGTCTGCCCAAGGCCGAGGTGCAAAGCCGGGTGGAGGCCATGCTCAAGCTCGTGCAGCTGGGACACCTGGCCGGGCGCAAGCCGCATCAGTTGTCGGGTGGCCAGCAGCAGCGCGTGGCACTGGCGCGCAGCCTGGCCAAGCAGCCCAAGCTGCTGTTGCTCGACGAGCCCCTGGGCGCGCTCGACAAGAAGCTGCGCGAGGCCACGCAGATCGAGCTGGTCAACATCATCGGATCGGTGGGCGTGACCTGCCTGATGGTCACGCACGATCAGGAAGAGGCCATGGCCATGGCGGGCCGCATTGGCGTGATGAACGAGGGCCGCATCCTGCAAGTGGGCAGCCCCCGCGAGATCTACGAGACACCGGCATCGCGCTTCGTGGCCGACTTCATCGGCAACGTCAACCTGATGGACGGCACGCTGGAGGTGGACCAGGCGGACCATGTCGAGATCGCATGTGCCGACGTGCGGCACTTCGTGGGACACGGCATCACCGGTCACAAGGGCATGGCGGTGTCGGTGGCATTGCGCCCTGAAAAGATCCGCATCTCACGGCGGCCGCCAACCGAGGGCGCCGAGCTGGCAGGCCTGCCTCCGGCACCGCTCAACCAGGTCAAGGGACGCGTGAAGAACATGGTCTACCTGGGCAGCGACACGCTCTACCACCTGCAGCTGGCCAGTGGCGCCATCCTCCGGATCCGGCAGAGCAACACCGAGCGCCATCCGGACGACACCCTGGGCTGGGGCGACGAGGCGCATGCCTGGTGGTCGCCATCGGCGCACGTGGTCCTAACGCAGTGAGCGCGGCGCAGCGGCGGGCAAGGCGGGCGGCATCCATGGCATCGGTCAAGAAAACAGGCATGAGCTGGTCGGGGCGCGCCGTGGTGGGGGTGCCCTATCTGTGGCTGCTGGTCTTTTTCCTGCTGCCCTTTCTGATCGTGCTGCGCATCAGCGTGTCCGAGATGGAGGTGGTGAGCTTCAAGGACCTGTTCACCTGGGCCGATGGTGCGCTGCAGCTGCACATCAAGATGGACAACTACCTGTTCATCACCCAGGACGATCTTTACTTCAAGACCTACCTGGCCAGCCTGAAGTACGCCGCCATCACCACGGCCGTGTGCCTGATGCTGGGCTATCCCTTCGCCTACTTCATGGCGCGCGCGCGCCGCGCCGTGCAGCCGGCCTTGCTGATGCTGG
>CAYPUS010000092.1:0-2364 GCA_964413815.1 uncultured Aquabacterium sp.
GCTCCATGCGCAGGGCTTCGGTGAAGCCGCGCACCGCGAACTTGGTGGCGTTGTAGGTGCCTTGCGTGGGCACGGCCATCAGGCCGAACAGGCTGGAGGTGTTGACGATGTGGCCTTCGCCGGAAGCCTTCAGGTGCGGCAGGAAAGCCTGCGTGCCGTGCACGACGCCCCAGAAGTTGATGCCCACGATCCATTCGAAGTCGCTGATCTT
Organism: uncultured Aquabacterium sp.; assembly: GCA_964413815.1. GTDB lineage: Bacteria > Pseudomonadota > Gammaproteobacteria > Burkholderiales > Burkholderiaceae_C > Aquabacterium. The sequence goes on from CAYPUS010000092.1 coordinate 212, forward strand.
GACGTGCTCGATGGGCACGGTCAGGGCCACGCCGGCATTGTTGAAGATCAGGTTGACCTTGCCATGGTCGCGCACGACCTGGTCGGCCCAGGCGAACATGGCCTCGCGGTTGGCCACATCCAGCTTCTGGACCGTGACCTTGACGCCATGCTTGGACGCCAGCTCGGCGGTCTTGACCAAGTCCGCTTCGTTGACGTCGCTGAGGGCCAGGTGGCAGCCACGGCGGGCCAGCTCGACGGCCAGGGTGCGGCCCATGCCGGATGCGGCGCCGGTGATGGCCGCGACCTTGTTCTGGAATGATTTCATGGTGGTGTCCTCGGTGGATGGATGGCCGGCTCAGACCTGTGCGGGGGCCTTGGTGGCGGTGGTGACGCGGGCGATGAAGGCGCCGCATTCCTTGAGGGTCTGACGGGCCTCGGGCAGCATCAGCATCGTCGGCCACACATGGGGCATCTTGGCCTTGAGGTGCAGCTCGCTTTGCACACCCTGGCGCTGGGCGCGCTCGTGCAGGCGGGTGGAGTCGGCCAGCAGGATCTCGTGCTTGCTGGCGTGGATCATCAGCGGCGGCAGGCCCTTGAGGTCGGCGAACAGCGGCGAGGCCAGCGGCGTGTCGGCCGGCTGGCCGGCCAGGTAGAGGGCGGCCGCTTCGGGCAGCAAGGCGGCGTTGAACATCACGTCGGCATCGGCCAGCGTCGTCATCGTCTCGCCCGAGCACGACAGGTCGCTCCAGGGCGAGAACAGCACGCCGCCCGCGGGCAGGGGCAGGCCCTGGTCGCGCGCGGCGACCATGCAGGCCAGCGCCAGACCGCCACCGGCCGAGTCGCCGGCGAAGACGGCTTCCTCAGGGCGGGTGCCCTGGCGCAGCAGCTCCTTCCACCAGGCCACGGCGTCATCGACGGCGGCGGGAAAGACATGCTCGGGCGCCATGCGGTAGTCCACCGACAGCACCCGCGCTTCGGCCGTGCGGGCCAGGTAGGCGCAGGTGGGCCGGTGGGTGTCCAGGCCGCAGAAGAAATAGCCGCCGCCATGGAAGTACAGCACCGTGCGCTTGGGTTTGGCCACGCTCAGCCACTCGGCCGAACACAGCGCATGCTGCGGCTGCGCCGGCACCGGTGTGTGCAGGATGTCCTTGGGCGGTGGCGGGTACTTCTGCGCCATCTTGTTGATGACGTGCCGCGTCTTGGGCACGTTGAGCGGGCTTTCGGCCTTGCGCTTCATTTGATAGCGCAGGACGAAATTGGTGATGGTGGACTGAATGCTCATGCGGGCTCGCTGAAATACTTGTTGAGCTTGAAGCGGCGCGTCTTCAGGCGGTAGGCAAATGTAAACCCTGGCCACAGCGTCGTGTTGCGGCCTTTGTCGTCGATGTACCAGCTCTTGCAGCCGGAGTTCCACACCGTGCGCTGGAGCTCTTTTTGCACCGTGTCGATGAAGCGGGCCTGCGCCTCGGGCTTGACGTCGAGCGCGCGGATGCGATGGCGCTTCATGGCCGAGATGGCCTGCGTGATGTAGTGCGCCTGCGACTCGATCATGAACACCATCGAGTTGTGGCCCAGGCCGGTGTTGGGGCCCATCAGCATGAAGAAGTTGGGAAAGCCCGCCACGCTCATGCCCATGTAGGCCTCGGCGCCGTCCTTCCAGACATCGGCCATGTCGCGGCCGCCCTTGCCGTAGACCGTGCCGGGGGGGATTGGGTCCTGCACCTTGAAGCCGGTGCCGAAAATGATGGCGTCGACCGCATGCTCGCGGCCGTCCTGCGTGACCACGCCGCGTGCCGTGACCTCGCGGATGCCTTCGGTGACCACCTCGACATTGGTGCGGCCCAGGGCCGGGTAGTAGTCGTTGGAGATCAGCAGGCGCTTGCAGCCAGGCGTGTAGTCAGGGGTGAGCTTCTGGCGCAGGTCCGGGTCCTTGATGGCCTGCCGGATCTTGTGCTTGCCCACGGATGCCACGAACTTCATCCACTCGGGCTTGAACTTGAAGGCCAGGAAGCGCAGCTCCAGCGTCCAGTACAGCTTGATGCGGGCCAGGCGCTGGCGCCAGGGGTTGTTCTGGAAGTCCGCCTGCTCTTTGGGCGCGACCGGGCGGTCCATCTTGGGCACGACCCACGGCGGGGTGCGCTGGAAGTAAGTGAGGTGGTCGACCAGCGGCGC
>CAYPUS010000092.1:2374-6617 GCA_964413815.1 uncultured Aquabacterium sp.
GATCACGGCCACGCGCTTGCCGGTCAGGTCGTAGTCGTGGTTCCAGGTGGCGGAGTGGAAGGTGGTGCCTTCGAAACTTTCAAGGCCCTTGATGGCCGGGATCGCCGGATTGGACAGGCCGCCCATGCCGGAGACCAGGATCTCGGATTCGAAGATGCGGCCATCTTCCGCGGTGACGACCCACAGCTTGCGCGCGTCGTCGTAGCGGGCGCCGACGAGCTTGGCCTTGAAGCGGCAGTGGCGCAGCAGGTCGTACTTGCGCGCGACGTGGCGCAGGTAGGCAAAGATCTCGGGTTGCGGTGCGTACAGGCGCGACCAGTTCGGGTTGGGCTCGAACGAGAAGGAATACAGATGCGATTCCACATCGCAGGCGCAGCCCGGGTAGGTGTTGTCGCGCCAGGTGCCGCCCACCTCGTCGGCGCGCTCGAGCAGCACGAAGTCTTCCTCGCCCTGCTCGCGCAACTTCACACCGATGCACAGCCCGGAAAAGCCCGTGCCGACGACGATGATGCGGTGACGCGCCACCGCGCCGGCAGGGTGTTGGGCAGGGTCCGCTTGTTTGTATTCGTTGGGCTTCATGCGACGTGTCTCCTCGCTGACACCTTGATTTGTGACAAGAATTATTGTCAGAATAACTTTGACAATAGTTCATGTCAATATAGTCATCCCTATGGACGCATCAAATCCTGACTCCCCCCCCGCGAACAAGCGACGCTATGGCGGCGTGCTGCCAGAAGAGCGTCAGCGCCTGCGCCGCGCCAAGCTGATCGAGGGCGCGCTCGAGGTGTTCGGGACCAAGGGCTTTCATGTCAGCACGGTACGTGAGATCTGCGTGGCCGCCCACCTGACGGAGCGCTACTTCTACGAGTCCTTCAAGACGCTGCCGCAGCTTTTCATGGCCACGTATGCCGAGTTGCGCCAGCAGCTGATGGACCGGACGCTGGCGGCCCTGGCCCAGTCGGAGCCCACGCCGCTGGGCATGCTGGAGCCGGCCATGCGCGTCTTCCTGGCGTTCATCCGCGACGATCCCCGCCGCGGGCGCATCATGCTGGTCGACTCCTTCGGCGTGAACGACGAGGTGGCGGCGCTCAGCGGTGCCACCGCGCGCGACTATTCATCGATGATGCGTCAGCACCTGCACCTGCTGGTGCCTCGCTCGCTGGCCGGCACCATCAACCTGGATCTGCTGGCCGACGGCATGATCGGCCTGAACATCCTGCTGGCCGCGCGCTGGATGGAAGACGGTTTTGTCGAGCCGATCGACAACGTCGTGAAGACGAACCTGCTGCCCTATCAGGCCTTGCTGGCCTTGGCGCGGGAGTGAGGCCGCTTGGGTGGGCGGCTGGACAGCTCGCGCAGCCAGTCCGCCGTGAGCTGGCGCATCCGCGCGCTGGCCTCGGGCTCGGAGAGGGTGTGGTCGGCTTCATGAAGCCGCACCAGCGCCACGAGGCGCTCGGACAGAGCCTCTTTCCACGGCGGCGTGGGCATGGCGTGGTCCTCGAACTCCTGGGCAACCTTGTCTCCGTTGCTCAGCGCGATGGCCATGTGCGCGCCGCTGCGGCAGACATGGTGGCCCATGCGCGCGGGCAAGGGCAGCGTCTCGGGCGCTTCGCCGACCGGCGTGCGCAGGCCGGTGAGCACGCGGCCATCGCGCGAGGCGAGCGACTGCCTGATCGTCTTGAACAGCACCTGCAGTGACTGGAGCCGGACACGTCCGCCGATGAGCTTGCGCCAGAAAGCGGGCTCCCGCAGGCGCTGCACGTAGTAGTGGCGCAGCCGCGTGGCAGCGCTCCCCGCGGTCGTGTGTGCCCAGGGGTTGATGAGGATCAGACCGCTGACACGCGGGTCGGTCGACGCATAGAGGCAGGAGGCGCTGGCGCCGTCGCACAGGCCCCAGAGCACGACCTTCTTCAGCGAGGGCACACGATCGAAGAAGGTGTCGATGGCGCTGCGCAGGTCGTCGTTGACCAACTGGAAGTGGCGCATCTCGGCCCAGGAGTCGCCCATGCCACGGTAGTCGAAGCGCATGGCTGGATAGCCCTTGGCGGCGACATGGCGCGCAACTTGCACGAAGAGGCGGTGGCTCCCGATCCGGTATTGCGGCCCCCCCACAACAATCAGCAGGCCGGTGTCGGCCTCGCTGGCGTCGGCCAGGCCCTCTTCGGGCCGCTCCGGCACGCGCGGCAGGCTGACGATGCCGACCGATGGCGAGCCGGCGCAATCGAAAATCAGGGCTTGCTCGTCATAGGGCAGCGGGGCGGGCAGCTGTGCCTCACGGGTGTCCGGGGCAATTGCATTCATCTCGTGCCGCCCCTTGTCAGTTCACCCATGCGCGCAGCGCATCGAGCGAGGGCGGAATCAGGGCTGGCGCCGTTTCGGTTTCCTGCGATTGCCAGAACTTGTTGCCGGCCACCGCGAGTGCTTCGCAGGGCTGGCCGGCTTTGCGCGCCGCATTGAGCCAGTTCTCCAGCGCGGGGGTGCATCCGGGCGCTTCGCCGCTGCCCAGTTCCAGGGCCATGACGGGGGCGGGGTGCGCGGCCGGCAGACGGAAGGTGGTCGCTTCCAGGTCGGCGGCCATCTGCGGGGAGAGCCAATAGCCGGCAATCGAGACAGCCTGGCCCTGCTGAAGCGTGGCCCGCAGCTCGGTCAGCACCTGGCCCGCTTGCGTGCTTTGGGCGAGGTCGGCCCCCAGGCGGATGCGCAGAAACTGGGTGAGGTACTGCTTGCCATTGAGCACCGGTTGCCAAGCCAGCAAGGGCAGGGCCTGGTGGCGCTGGGCCAGCCAGCTGGCCGCCAGCAGCGCGCCGGCGCGCAGGCCCCACAGCAGCTTGGGGGCGGACGTGTCCCCCGAGAGCCAGGCGTGGGCACGGTCGATGTCGGCCAGCCAACTGGCCCAGCTCGCATCCCCGAAATCGCCTTCGCTGTCGCCGCAGCCATGCAGGTCCATCTGCAGCACGGTGAAGCCCTGTTCGGTAAAGGCTTGGGCCGCCAGGGCGACCATGCGGCGAGATCGGTTCAGTTCTTCGGCAAAGGCATGCACATGGAGCAGCGCGCCGATGGGCCGGCCGGCAGGCCGGCTGACCAGGCAGAAGCGGCGCTCGTCGCCATCACCAAGGAAGAATGCCTCGCGCTGAGGGGGCATGGAGTTCAGCCGAGCTTTTGCTCGATGAAGTCGGCCAGGCTGCCCACCGTGGCGAACACGGCGCCATCGACTTCGTCATCCCCGATCGAGATGCCGAAGGTTTCCTCGATGCCCGTGAGCACAGCGGCCACGGCCATCGAGTCCAACTCCGGCAAGGCGCCCAGCAGGGGCGTGTCGCGGGTAAAGGATGCGCTGCGGCCATTGAGGCTCAGCGTGTCGTCAAGCAGAGCGGTGACCTGATTGAAGTGTTTGGACAAATTAAACCTCTGATGCCGCCATTTATGCGCGCAGAGCGTCGCCTGAAGTGTTGGAATTGTCGCCCGGGTCCCCCGGGACAAGTGCAATCGAGCATATCACGCAAGGCTTTGCGAGAGGAGGACGCTAAACTTCCACGGACTCATCTTCTTTGCATGCATGACCGAGACCCATTTGCTCCACGACCTGATCAGCGTCGCCGCGGCGCGCGATGCGGCATCGGTCGCGCTGGTCAGCGGCGGCCAAACGTGCACCTATGGTGATCTCAGCCGGCAGGTTCGGGGGCTGGCTGCAGGCCTGATCTCGCTCGGGCTGGCCCGTGGTGAGCGCGTGGCGGTCTTCCTCGAAAAGCGCACCGAGATGGTGGTGGCCTGCTTTGGTGCGGCCGCCGCGGGCTGCGTCTTCGTGCCCATCAACCCCATTCTCAAGCCGCTGCAGATCGGCCACATCCTGCGCGATGGCGGGGCGCGGGTGCTGATCACCTCGCCGCAGCGGCTGCCGGCCCTGCTGCCCACGCTGGCCGAATGCCCCGAACTGCACCACGTCGTGCTGACGGACGACCCGCAGGGCGAGCATGTGCCGCCCGGCGTGGCGCTGCATGGCTTCGGTGAGCTGCTGGCACAGCACGGCCAGGGCGTGCCGGATGCGGCGGTGGGACACCGCGTGATCGATGGCGATCCGGTGGCCATCCTCTACACCTCGGGCAGCACGGGCAAGCCCAAGGGTGTGGTGCTCTCGCACCGCAACGTGCTCATGGGGGCCAAGAGCGTGGCCCACTACCTGGAGAACCGCGCCGACGACGTGCTGCTGGCCGCGCTGCCCCTGTCCTTCGATGCGGGATTTTCG
>CAYPUS010000092.1:6627-10387 GCA_964413815.1 uncultured Aquabacterium sp.
TTTTCGCAGCTGACCACAGCCTTCCATGCCGGCGCGCGCGTGGTGTTGCTCAACTACGTGCTGCCCCAGGATGTCGTCAAGGCCATCGCCCGCGAGCGCGTCACCGGCCTGACCGCCGTGCCGCCGCTGTGGATCCAGCTGAGCCAGGCCAAGTGGCCCGAGTCCGTGGCTGAGCACCTGCGCTACTTTGCCAACACCGGCGGGCGCATGCCGCTGGAGACGCTGACCCAGTTGCGCCGCATCTTCCCGCGCAGCAAGCCCTACCTGATGTACGGCCTGACCGAGGCCTTTCGCGCGACCTACCTGCCGCCCGAGCAGGTCGATGTCCGCCCGGATTCGATCGGCCGCGCCATTCCCCACTCCGAGGTGCTGGTGCTGCGGCCCGATGGCTCGCCCTGCGATGACGACGAGCCGGGCGAGTTGGTCCAGCGCGGCCCGCTGGTGGGTCTGGGCTACTGGAACGACCCGCAGCGCACGGCCGAGCGTTACAAGCCGCTGCCCGCGGCGGCCGGCGTGCGCCACGAAGGCGTGGTGCTGCCCGAGATGGCCGTGTTCTCGGGCGACATGGTGCGCTGCGATGCCGAGGGCTATCTCTACTTCATCGGTCGTCATGACGAGATGATCAAGACCTCGGGCTACCGCGTCAGCCCCACCGAGGTCGAAGAAAGCCTCTATGCGACCGGCCTGGTGGGCGAGTGTGTGGCCCTGGGGGTGGCCGATGCCGCCCTCGGCCAGGCCATCGTGGTGGTGGCCACGCCGCCGGCCGGCCAGAGCGAGCTGGACGTGGAGGCGCTGCTGCGCGAGTGCCGCAACAATCTGCCCGTGTACATGGTGCCGCGGCGCATTGAGGTCCATGCCGGCCATCTGCCTCGCAACCCCAATGGCAAGATCGACCGCAAGGCGCTCGCCACCCAGTTTGGGGGCTAAGGGCTTGCCAGCCGTAAAAGGCAAAGCAAGCGATCGACTGACCGAATGACTGACTGAGAGACCGACCGAGGGAGCCCATGGCCGATACCGCCGTTCCTGCGCCAAAGTCCGCGCCGCCCGTGCACGCGGCCATGAGCTTCTTTGCGGAGGAGGATGCCGCGCTGCATGTCGGCGGCATCCCCTTGAGCCGCCTGGCAGCGCGGGTGGGGCGCACGCCTTTCTACGCCTATGACCGCGCCGCCCTGGCCAGCCGTCTGACCAGCCTGCGTGCGGCCATGCCCGAGGGCCTGCGCATCAGCTATGCCGTCAAGGCCAATCCCATGCCGGCCCTGGTGCAGAACATGGCCGGCCTGGCCGATGGGCTGGACGTGGCCTCGGTCGGCGAGATGATGGTCGCGCTCGATGCCGGCATGGACCCGGCGCGCATCAGCTTTGCCGGGCCGGGCAAGTCGGATGAGGAACTGCGCCGCGCGGTGGCGGCGGGCATCCTGGTGAACGTGGAGTCCTTCCGGGAGCTGCCCGTCCTGCAGGCGGCCTCGCACGCACTGGGCCTGCCGGCCCGCGTGGCCGTGCGCGTCAACCCCGACTTCGAGCTCAAGAGCTCGGGCATGAAGATGGGCGGTGGCCCCAAACAGTTCGGCGTCGATGCCGAGGCGGTGCCGGAGCTGCTGCGCGCCATCGGCGAGCTGGGCCTGGCCTTCGAAGGCTTCCACATCTTTGCTGGTTCGCAGAACCTCAGTGCCGATTCCGTGGTCGAGGCACAGCGCCAATCCTACGACCTGGCTGTGCGCCTGGCGGCCCACGCGCCGGGCCCGGTGCGCCACCTGAACCTGGGCGGCGGCTTCGGCATTCCTTATTTCCCCGGCGACAAGCACCTCGATCTGGCCCCTATCGGCGAGAACCTGAGCGGGCTGCTCGCGCGCGCCGCCACCGACCTGCCGCAGGCCCACCTGTCGATCGAGCTGGGGCGCTACCTTGTCGGGGAGGCGGGCGTCTACGTGTGCCGCGTACTGGACCGCAAGGTCTCGCGCGGACAGGTCTTCCTCGTGACGGACGGCGGCCTGCACCACCATCTGGCGGCTTCGGGCAATTTCGGGCAGATCCTGCGCAAGAACTACCCCGTGCGCCTGGTGAAGGCGGCACCGACGGTTGGCGATGCCGGCGAGTTGGAGCAGGTCTCCGTGGTCGGCCCGCTGTGCACCCCGCTGGACCTGCTGGGCGACCGCTGCCGCCTGCCCCATGCCGAGCCTGGCGATCTGGTCGTGGTGCACCAGTCGGGCGCCTACGGGGCCTCGGCCAGTCCGCAGCGCTTCCTGGGGCACCCGGAGGTGGTCGAGGTGCTGGTCTGAACTGAAGGGGCTGGCCTGGGCGAGGCGGGCGCCTGTCCGGCAATCCTGGGTGTCCACGGCCTTTGCGGGGCCAGCGCGGGCGCCTGAACGGGGGCGCGTCTCTACAATGTCGGGATGCCTTTCGTTCACCTGCGCGCTCACACCGAATTTTCCGTCGTTGACGGCACCGTCCGCATCGACGACCTGGTCAAGGCGGCCGCCAAGGACCAGCAGCCCGCCGTCGCCATCTCCGATCTGAGCAACCTCTTCGGGGCGCTCAAGCTGTACAAGAGCGCCCAGAAGAAGGGCGTGCAGCCCATCATCGGCGCGGACGTCTGGCTGGAGCCGGAGGAAGCGGGCAAGCAGCCCACGCGCGTGCTGCTGGTGATCCAGAACCGCAAGGGCTATCTGCATCTGAGCGAGTTGCTCGGCGAGGCCTGGACGGCCCCGGGACAGCGCAGCCATGCCTGGGTCCACTGGGACAGCCTGGTCCAGCGCAATGAAGGCCTGATCTGCCTGTCGGGTGCCGACATGGGGCCGGTGGGGCAGGCCGCGCTGAACGGCGACCTCCACAAAGCCGAAGCCTGGGCGCGCAAGCTGGCCGAGACCTTCCCTGGGCGCTTCTACATCGAGCTGCAGCGCGCCGGCCACCCCGGCAACGAACCGCACATCCGCGCCGTGGTGCCGCTGGCGGCCCGGCTGGGCCTGCCGGTGGTGGCGACCCACCCGATCCAGTTCCTCACGCCCGACGACTTCGAGGCCCACGAAGCGCGCACCTGCATCGCCGAGGGCGAGACCCTGGGCAACCCCAAGCGCATCAAGCGCTTCACGAAAGAGCAGCACTTCAAGACCACCGAGCAGATGCAGGCCCTGTTCGCCGACATCCCGTCGACCATCGCCAACACCCTGGCGATCGCGCGGCGCTGTTCGCTGACCCTGGTGCTGGGCAAGCCACAGCTGCCCAACTTCCCGACGCCGATCATGCCCAACGGCGAGCCGCAGCCCATGGAAGACTTCTTCCGCGAGCTCTCGCACGCGGGTCTGGAAGAGCGGTTGCAGCACCTCTTTCCCGATCAGGCCGATCGCGATGCACAGCGCCCGCGTTATGTCGAGCGGCTGGACTTCGAGATCAACACGATCCTGAAGATGGGCTTTCCCGGCTACTTCCTGATCGTGCAGGACTTCATCAACTGGGCCAAGAACAACGGCTGCCCGGTGGGGCCGGGCCGGGGCTCGGGCGCCGGCTCGCTGGTGGCCTATGCGCTCAAGATCACCGACCTGGATCCGCTCAAGTACAACCTGCTGTTCGAGCGCTTCCTGAACCCCGAGCGGGTCTCGATGCCCGACTTCGACATCGACTTCTGCCAGGGCAACCGCGACCGCGTCATCGACTACGTGAAGGACCGCTACGGGCGTGACGCCGTCTCGCAGATCGCCACCTTCGGCACCATGGCGGCCAAGGCCGCGCTGCGCGACGTGGGCCGCGTGCTGGGCATGGGCTACGG
>CAYPUS010000093.1:0-10370 GCA_964413815.1 uncultured Aquabacterium sp.
CCCGGCAAGATGGTCAAGGGCATGGGCGGCGCCATGGACCTGGTCGCCGGCGTGCCGCGCGTGGTCGTGCTGATGGAGCACGCGGCCAAGAACGGCGAACACAAGCTGCTGCAGCAGTGCACCCTGCCTTTGACCGGCGTGGGCGTGGTCGACCGCATCATCACCGAGCTGTGCGTGCTGGACGTGACCCCCGATGGCTTTGCCTGCGTGGAACTGGCGCCGGGCGTGACGCCCGAAGAGATCCGCCAGAAGACGGGCGCGCCCGTGCGCATCGCCGTGGCGGCCTGAACACTGTCGCCTGACAGGAGGTCGGGAGGGCGTCGAGCCAGGGTCTGAGACAATCGGGCCATGACCTGGATCACGCCCTTTTTGCCCTTTCTCCTGCTGTTGAACCTGGCCCTGCTGGGATGGCTGATATGGCGGAGCACGCGCGCCGATCCCGGCGCCGCGGTGGCCAAGGCCAGTGCCGACATCACCCAGGAGCTGCGCGCCCGCACCGAACAACTCGGGCGCGAGATGCGCGATGAAGTGGCCCGCAGCGCCATGGCCACCCGGCAGGAACTGGGCGCCACGCTGGCGGGCTTTCAGCAGACCTTGCTGACGCAGCAGGGCGATGCCACCCGCACCCAGAACGAACAGATCGACAGCTTCCGCGCCCAACTGGGCGCCATGCAGCAGGGGCTGGGCGACGCCCTGCGCGATGCGGCGCACCAGCAGGGCCTGCAGGCGGCCGGACTGCGCGAGGCGCAGGCGCAGGCCCTGGCCCGCTTCAATGAAGCCCAGGAAGCGGCCCTGCGCCGGCTGGGCGAAGGCGTGGCCGAGCAACTGCGCGTGCTGACCGACAGCAATGAGCGCCGCCTGAGCGAGGTGCGCACCACGGTCGAGACCCGGCTGCAGGCCCTGCAGGCCGACAACGAGAAGAAGCTCGAGCAAATGCGTCAGACCGTGGACGAGAAGCTGCATGCCACGCTGGAGGCCAGGCTGGGCGAAAGCTTCAAGCAGGTGGCCGAGCGTCTGGAGCTGGTGCACCGCGGCCTGGGCGAGATGCAGCGTCTGGCCAGCGACGTGGGCTCGCTCAACCGCGTGCTCAACAACGTCAAGACGCGCGGCATCTTCGGCGAGGTGCAGCTCAACGGCCTGCTCGAGCAGGTCTTCACGCCCGAGCAGTACGCCATCAACGTCGAGACCGTGCCGGGCAGCGGCGCCCGGGTGGAGTTCGCCATCAAGCTGCCAGGGCAGGGCGCCAACGATGGTCAGCCGCTGTGGCTGCCCATCGACGCCAAGTTTCCCCGCGAAGACTACGAGCGCCTGCTCGAAGCCCAGGACCGCGCCGATCTGCCCGCCATCGAGGCTGCAGCGAAGGCCATCGAGCAGCGCCTGCGCCTGGAGGCCCGCACCATCCGCGACAAATACCTGGCGCCGCCGCACACCTCGGACTTCGCCATCCTCTTCGTGCCCACCGAGGGGCTGTACGCCGAAGCCCTGCGCCGTCCCGGCCTCTTCGAATCCCTGCAGCGTGACTGCCGCGTGATGCTGGCCGGCCCCACCACCTTGCTGGCCACACTCAACAGCCTGCAGATGGGCTTTCGGACGCTGGCCCTTGAGAAGCGCTCCAGCGAGGTCTGGCAGGTGCTCAGCGCCGTCAAGACCGAGTTCACCAAGTTCGGCGATGTGCTGGCCAAGACACGCAAGAAGCTCGACGAAGCCAGCAACACCATTTCATCGGTTGAAACGCGCACACGTGTGATGGGGCGCGCGCTCAAACAGGTCGAGGCCATGCCGGAGGCCCAGGCGCAGGCGTTGTTGCCCGGTGATGGCCACCTGGGAGCGGACGAACCCCTGGCCTGATTCAAGAACCCGCGTCCGCAGCCGATACCCCTTCAATCCACACTCTTGTCAGGGGCAGGAGCCCGTTCGGGCTCGGCACGTTGTGAATCGGTTGTTCGAACGCTTTTTGGCGAGCCTGGCAGGGCTCATCGTCGCGGCGCCCGCCTGGGCCGCGACGCCAGCGTTCGAGGTTTCTCACAGCGCGGGCCAGGGTGAGCACGTCCATTTCGTCACCCTCGAGGCCACCCAGGCGCCTTCCGACGCCGGCCCCGCCGCGCCGCCGCCCGAGACAGCGGACTGGCAGGCGCGCGCTTTGGGCACCCGCGCGCTCGGCTTCTCATTCAATGGGATCTGGACACGCACGGTGCTGCGCAACGACAGCGAATCGCCACGCCTGGGCTGGCTGATCGTTGCGGACGCTTTCGTCGACCACGTCGATTGTTTTGTCGGCACGGACCCCGAAGAGATCACGGTCTACCGCATGGGCGACCGGCGGCCCTTCGATGCGCGCCCGCTGTCGTATCCCAACGCCATCCTCCCGGTCAACGTGTTTCCCATGAGCGAGGTGACCGTGAGCTGCCTGTTGCGCAACAACGGGATGGTGCCCAGCGTCTTCCAATACTGGGACCCGCAGCAGTACGCGATGGCCGAACGCCAGCAGGCCTTCCTGAGGGCGCTGTGCTATGGCGCGCTGGCCTTTTCCATCCTGGTGGCGGTGGTCGTCGCCGTGATCAACCGCAGCGCCCTGGCGGTGCTGCTGATGGCCGATCTGCTGCCCGTCCTGATGGCCACCGCCGCAGGTCGCGAGGGCGATGCGTTCCAGTTGCTGTGGCCCTCACACCCCGAGTTCAATCTGCCGCCTTACCTGATGATCACGCTGGGGGCGGTCACCACCTCCCTGGTTTTCCACTGGCTGCTCAAGCCCGGCCTGTGGGAGCGGCGGATGCTGCGCGTGATGGTCGGCCTGGCCATGGCCCTGACGATGCTGGCGCTGTGGGTGCCCACCTTGGCGCCCAGTGTGGCGGTGCTCGTGCAGTTCGTCGCGGTGGTGTGTCCGGTCTTCCTCATCGCCATCTGCGCCAACCACTGGCATGAAGGCGCCGTGCCGCGGGCGCTGCTCGTCGGCATGGTGGTGCAGTATGTGGCGCTGGTGTTCAACGCCATGGGCGTGCTGGGCGTCTTGCCCGCGAGCTTCTCCACCGCCAGCCTCTATGCGGGCGTGATCAAGGCCCTGACGCTGGCGACCGCGATCTTCTACCGCATGAAGCTCGATCGCCAGGAGCGGGCACAGGCCCTGAAGGCGCATACCCAGGAGCTGGAGCGTCGCGTGACCTATGAGGCCCAGTTGCGCCACGCGGTCTCGCATCACCCTCGCTATGGCATGCCCAACCAGGCCATGCTGGAGGAGTTCACCCGCGCACGCCTGGCGCAGTCGGCACGCGACGTGTCGGTCTGGATCGTCAAGCTCAATCGCTTCGATTTCCTCGAATCCATCCTGCCTCCCGACACGCTGACCGCCGTGGTCAAGGTCTATGCCGAAGAGTTGCAATACTGGTTCGCCACGCCCTCGCGCGTGCCCTCCGGCCTGCTGCTCATCGAAGGCGGCCACCGCATCGCCGCACTGGACGACAGCACCCTGGCGTTCGTGACCACCGGCCCGGCCAGCGACGAACTCGTCTCCGACCTGGAGGCCTTCCTGACCCGGCGCTTTGAATGGCAGGGCATCTTCGTGGCCTGGGATCCCCGCGTGGGGGTCTCGCGCATGGGGCGCGCCCAGATCGAGCAAGGGGTGGGGGCCACCGATGAGGCGCGCATCGCCCTGCAATGGAGTTCGGCTCACCAGCGCATCGTGCGCTTCGATGCCGAACGCATGAAGCGCGAGCAACTGGCCTATGGCCTGACGCTCGACCTGGAAGGCGCCATCGAGCGCGGCGAGTTGCTCTTGCACTACCAGCCCAAGGTGACGCTGACTTCCGGCCGGACCGAATCGCTCGAAGCCCTGGTGCGCTGGCGCCACCCCGAGCGCGGCATGATCCCCCCCGGCGCCTTCATTGCGGAGGCCGAAGCCACGGGCGCCATCAACCGCCTGACCATGTGGGCCATCAGCGACGCGGCGCGTTTCCTGTTGACCCTGCCGGATCCGCGCGTGCGCGTGTCGGTCAACATCACGGCCTTCGACCTGGCCACGCCCAGCTTCGTGGACAAGGTGTTGGAGATCCTCCACCGCGAAGGCTGTCCGCCCAGCCGCCTCATCCTGGAAGTGACGGAATCGGCCGCCTTGAGCGACCGCGAGCGTGCGATGCAGATCCTGTCGCGTCTGCGCCAGGAGGGCGTGAAGATCGCCCTGGACGATTTCGGCACGGGTTACTCCTCGCTGGGCATCCTGCAGGAAATGCCGCTGGACGAAATGAAGGTCGATCGCAGCTTCGTGACCGACCTCGACGAGTTCGGTCGCAAGCAGGCCGTGCTGCAGGCCATGATCGATGTGGGACACCGCCTGGGGCTGACCGTGACCATCGAAGGCGTGGAGCACGCGGCCGATGTGGACTGGCTGGCCAGCCACGATTGCGATGTGGTCCAAGGCTTCTTCTTCAGCCGGCCCCTGGATGCGGATGCCGCCAGAAAGTGGCTGGCGCGGCAGGTCGAGATGGCGGGCGCAGTGGCCTTGCCTTCGCACGCGTCCGGCGCACCTGCGACTTCGCCTGCATCTTTGCCAGCGCCGGCCCCGGCATCCGCGTCTGCCAGTGGGACAGCCGCTGCCGCTGTCACCGCACCCGGTGCCAACGACGAGGCCTTGCCCATCAATGTGGTGGCGCCGGTCGGCGCCTGATCGGGGCGGGCGGCGCCGCAGCCCCTTGGCCCGCCGCTACTGCTTGGCGCCCATGGCCCGCGCACGCGCCTGTTGCGCAGCCAGCTCGGTCTGCGAGATCTGTTCGGAGGCCAGCGTCGGCCAACCCTGCAGGTGCCTGATCGCGATCTGGCACAAGGCCCGGATCCAGGCCGGCTGGTCGTTCAGCGCGGGGATGTGGTGGAAGTCCTTGCCGCCGCTGGTGAGGAAGGCCTCGCGCCCCTCCATCCCGATTTCTTCCAGCGTCTCGACGCAGTCGGCCACGAAGCCCGGGCAGACCACGTCCACGCGTCCCACGCCGGACTTGCCAAGCTTGCGCAAGGTCGGCTCGGTATAAGGCTCCAGCCACTTGGCCCTGCCGAAGCGGCTCTGGAAGGTGACCACGTATTCTTCCTGCTTGAGGCCCAGGCGTTCGGCCAGCAGCCTGCCCGTGACCAGGCACTCGCAGTGGTAGGGGTCGCCCAGCAGCAAGGTGCGATGCGGCATGCCGTGGAAGCTCATCACCAGCTTGTCGGGCCGGCCGTGCGCGGCCCAGTGCGCACGCACGCTGGCCTCCAGCGCGCCGATGTAGCCAGGGTCGTCGTGAAAGTGGTTGACGTGACGCAGCTCAGGCAGGCTGCGGGTGGCGCGGCCCCAGTCGAACACCATGTCCATGGCGCTGGCCGTCGTGGCGCCGCAATACTGCGGGTACAAAGGCAGCACGAGCACGCGGGTCACGCCCTCGGCCTTCATGGCGCTCAGCTGTTCGCCAATGGCCGGCTGGCCGTAGCGCATGGCATGTCGCACGACCAATTGGTGACCCATCTCGCCCAGGTAACCTTGCAGCAGCGTGGCCTGCTTTTCAGTCCACACGCGCAGGGGCGAGCCATCCTTGGCCCAGATGCTTGCGTACTTGGCTGCCGACTGGGCGGGCCGCCGGCGCAGGATCAGGCCATGCAGGATGGGCTTCCACACCAGGGGCGGGATCTCCACGACCCGAGGGTCACTGAGGAACTGCGCCAGGTAGGACCGCACCGCGGCCGGCGTGGGCGCATCAGGCGTGCCCAGGTTCACCAGCAGCAGGCCGGTGCGGGGTGTCTGTCCGTGATGGAAGGCGGGTTCTTTGGCGGCGCTCATGGCGCTGCATTGTCGCCGCTCTCGGGCGGCCGCCCATCGGCGATGTTTGCCAGGCGGCACAACTCCTGCGTCACCGCGACGATATCGATGGGCTTGGCCCAGTAGCCTGTGAAGCCTGCGGCCTTGGCGCGGGCCACATCTTCCGGCATGGCATCGGCCGAGCACATGAAGGCCGGCGCGTGGGCCACGCCGGGCAACTGGCGCAACGCCGCCAGCACTTCGAAGCCGGACATGCCGGGCAGGTGGGCGTCGAGCACCAGCACATCGGGCGTACGCGCCCGCGCCAGCGACAGCGCCATCTGGCCGTCTTCGGCGACTTCCAGCTCGATCTGGGGAAAGGGCCGCAGCGCTTCTTCGAAGAGCAGGGCGTTGATGCGGTTGTCTTCCACGTAGAGCACGTGCAGGGGGCGCAGCGAGGGGGCGCTGGCGATCTGTTCTGTGGATGCCACGGGGGATTGGCTCACTTCCGGGGTCTGGGGCGTACCTGGACTCAGGTCCGCCAGGGTGGGACAGCCGTTCTTGCCGGCTGACTGAGGCGACGCGGTCAAGACTTGCGTGGCTGGCAGGATCACGCCGATGCGTGTGCCAGCGCCGGGCCGACTGTGAATATCCATGCGACCTCCCATGGCCTCGATCAGAGACCGCGTGATGATGAGCCCCAGTCCCGTGCCTTCGATGTTGGACGTCTCGCGCCCGAGCCGCTCGAAGGGCTGAAATAGTCTGGACAACTGCTGGGTGCTCATGCCAGGACCAGTGTCCTCGATTGTGAGCGCCAGCTCGCCGTCAGGCAAGGGTTGCGCATCCACGAAGACACTGCCGCCATGGGCGTTGTATTTGATGGCATTGGAGCCGATGTTCATGATGACCTGACGCAGCCGGCGCTGGTCCGCCATCACGCACCAGTCGCCATGTGCCGTATTGATCAGTGTGATACGGCGTTTGTCCGCCAAAGGGGACAGCATGGCCAGGCACAACGCGACCTCGCTGGCGAGGTTCAAAGGCTCCAGTTTGAAGCTCACCATGCCGGCTTCGACTTGTTGTAAATCCAGTACATCATTGACCAGACCGGTGAGGTGATGGGTGGCCTGAAGGATTTGCTCGGCGTAGTTCTGACGGCCAGGCACGTCCGGCTGCTGCATGATCTGCAGCTGCAATAACTGCGCGAAGCCATGTATGGCATTGAGCGGTGTGCGAATTTCGTGGCTCATGCGCGATAGAAATTCGGACTTGGCCTTGCTGGCCGCCTCGGCCGCGTGCTTTTCCCGCAGGGCCACTTCGGCTTGTTTCAGCGGTGTGATGTCGGACTGGGTGCCCACCACGCGTTGCGGCCGGCCATCCCGGTCGCGGCTCACGACCTTGCCGCGGCTGAGCACGCTCAGGTAGTGGCCATCGCGATGGCGCACACGGAACTCGATCTGGTGAACACCCTCGCTCCACTGGTTGTAGGCCATCAGGCCATCTGCGATGGTGTTGAGATCGTCCGGGTGCACGCGCTCGAGGAACACCGTGGCGAAGTCGGGCGTGTCGGCTTCTTCAAAGCCCAGCATGGCCTTGAAGCGCTGAGAAAAGTAAACACGGCCCGATGCGACGTCCCAATCCCACACCCCATCACCGGCCCCTTCGAGCGCGAACTTCCAGCGCTCTTCGCTCAGCTGCAGGGCCTGCTGCGACAGCCGCTCGCGGGTGATGTCGCGCATGGTGGCCATGGCGGCAAAGGGCGGCGCCTGGTTGTCCACGCGCAGCAGGTGGCAGCAAATCTGGATCCAGGCGATCTGGCCATCGGGACGCCGCAGCGGGCACACCCGGTCGATCACCCGCTCGCCCTGGCGCAGGGTCTCGGTGATCGGCCACTGCGACACGGGCAAAGGTGTGACCAGATCGTCCATCAGCAGCGTCAGACCGTTGGGCGCCGCGCTTTGCAGGTTGACCAGCTCCGCCTCAGACACCCCCATGATGCGGCTGGCCGCAGGGTTCCTGGCCACCACCTGGCCGCTCAGGTCGACGATCACCAGCCCGTCGCTGATGGTGGCGGCCACCGACCGGTAGAGCTCTTCGCTCACGCGCAGCTTCTCGACGGCCAGCTGCCGCTCGGCGTCGTCCAGCTTGCGCTGGGTGATGTCCATCGCGAAGTGCACCACGCTGCCGTCGGGCAGTTCATGGTCCTTGATCAGCATCCAGCGGTCCGCGAAACGCAGTTCGCTTGCTTCGCGTTCTTTGTGAAGTTGGAGCCGCCATGCCAGAAACTCGTCTTCGCGGCCGATCGCATCCGGGTAGACGCCTTGGCGAATGAGCTTTTGCAGCGTGTCGCGCCAATAGCCTGTGGCGGTGTCATGCACGCCCCGGTTGAGGTCCTTCCAGCTTTGGTTGGCCAGGATCACGCGCCCATCCGGGTCGGTGATCATCACGCTGATCTGGAAGGACTCGATGGCCTCGCGCAGCAGGTGATCCGAGCGGCGCGCCTCGGCCTCGGCCTCGATCTGACGCGTGACGATGCGGCTGGCGCCCCGGTAGCCCTTGAACTCGCCGCGGCTGTTGAAAACCGGTGTGCCGCTGATGCTGACGGTGATGCGCCCGCGCGGCGTCAGGCGGTCCGCGATGGCATCGCTGAAGGGCTCCAGGCGGGCGCGTGCCGCCAGCAAGCGCTCCCAGCTGCCGCGCGTGTCATCGTCGCGGGGCGTATAGAGCTGCGCGCCCTTGAAGCCGATCTCGCTGGCCGGGTCCAGGCCCGTGTGCTGCATCAGGCCCGCCGATACCCAGGTGAGCACGCCCTCCGTGTCGGTCTCCCACAGCCAGTCGCTGCCGGCCAGGCTGGCCGTGCGCATGCGCGCTTCCATGAGCCGGGCACGCTGGGCATGCAACCGGGCTTCGATCATGGCGGCCGCGACGGCGCCCATGTCGGCCAGCAGGGCAACCTCCTCAGGACGCCAGACCCGGCTTTGCGTGTCCATGGCGCACAGCACGCCCAATGCGCGGCCTTCGACCACGAGGGCCACGCCCGCATAGGCGCGCACCTGGGGTTCGCTTTGCACCTGAGGCAACTGGCGGCTGCGGGCGTCCAAGGCGGTGTCGCCGATCACGAGGGGGGTGGGCTCGGCCAGTGCCAGTCCGCACAGGGAATCCGAGCGGGAGGCTTGTTGCGGCACCTGGCCAACGCCGCTGAGCCGCCATACCTGATCGGCATCGATGAGGTGCACCGCGGCCAAGGGGCAGCGCAGACCTGCGGCGAGGCTGCGGACCAGCGCATCGAAGGCCGCGGGGGCGGGTTCGCCGAGCAAGCGGGTGGCGTGCAGCAGCGCCACGCGCGCGTCGTCGTCTGGGGATACAGCGGCCAGGGTCATGCGAAGGGGGTACACCTGCGGACGGGCTAATCGTTCACTGTAGCCCATTGCGGCCTTGGCCGCGCCCCACGTCAATACTGAGGCTGGGTGTCCGAGAAGCTCAGAACCTCGAAGTAAATCTGCGTGCTGCTGGGGTCGGTGGGCGGGGCGCCCAGGCAGATCAGCCCGCTGCCGTGCAAGGTGCAGGTGCCGCGCCGCAGCGTCAGCACCTGGTCGTCGTGGTCGAACTTGACGTGGGTGCCGTTGTAGCTGAGGTCGGTCAGGTAAAAGTGCCCGCTGTGCGATTCGATGCGGGCATGCGAGCGCGAGGCGCGCGAGTCGCTGACGCAAAACGAGGCCTGCGGGCTGCGGCCGAGGATCAGCGGCATGCTGGCCGGCGAGAAGATGCGCTCGGTGCCTTGCCAGGTCAGGCGCACCCCATCGGGCATGTCGCTGGCCTGGGCGTCGTCCATGATCATGGTCGACATGGTGTCGCCAAAGTGGCGGTGGTCCATGCGCAGCACCGGCACGGGCTCCTTGCGGCCGCGCAGGTGGAGCTTGTCGATGCTGCGGAAGCGGTCGTGCTGGTCGGAGGGCAACTCCCGCAGCAGCTGCGCGGTGGTCAGGGTCTCGTTGTCGCCAGCCAGGTCGAGCAGGCGCGCGGCCACATTGACGGCGTCGCCGAAACAATCGCCGTCGACCTCGATGATCTCCCCCCAGGCGATGGCCACCTTGAGCTTGATCGCCGCGGCCTTGACGGGCAGGCCTTCCCCGATGGGGGCGATGCGTTCGAGCGAGTCGTGCAGGCTGCCGGCCGCTTCGATGGCGCGCTCGGCGTCGTCGAAGGAGGCCATCAGGCCGTCACCCAGGGTCTTGATGACGTGGCCGCCCCCCCGGGCAACGATCTGCCCGAGCATGGCCAGGCTGTGGGTGACGACGGTGGCCGCCTCCGCATTGCCCAGCTTGAGATACAGCGCCGTGCTGCCGCGCAAGTCGGCGAACAGGATGGCGCGTTCTGTGGTGGTGCCCATGACGCATTATGGTGACGCGGTTTCCCCCTGACCAGCGTGAAGAAATGCACGGGTTTCATGACGGTGTTCCGGGGGGATCGGCCACCAAAGGAAAAACCCGGCGCAAGGCCGGGTTTGTTTTTGGGGACAGGGCAATCAGAGATTGTCCAGATACGTGCGCAGCTTGTCCGAACGGCTAGGGTGCTTGAGCTTGCGGATGGCCTTGGCTTCGATCTGGCGGATGCGCTCGCG
>CAYPUS010000094.1:0-4353 GCA_964413815.1 uncultured Aquabacterium sp.
CCATGAGGCGCGGATCTCGCCGGATGCGGCCGGGTTGCCATGGGCCTGCGGCCCCACGATGGCGAAATCGGGCACCTCGCCCGACACGAAGCTGTAGCCCTGCACGATCACGCCCTTGCCGATCTGCGCGCCGGGCGCGATCACGCTGTGCGGACCGATGAAGCTGTAGGCGCCCACGCGCGTGGCCTTGCGGATGTAGCCCGCCGGATTGGGATCGTGCACATAGCGCCGCCCCATGACCCGCACCGAGCGGTGGCTGGAGTGGCTCAGGATGGAGGCGTAGTTGGTGACCTGCACGCCCTCTTCGATCACCAGGCCGTTGGAGCCGTCGATGCGGTTGAAATGCCCGATGAAGACGTGGTCGCCCAACTGCAGCGCATGTACGCCCTCGAAGCAGGTGTGCGTGCTCACGCGGGTGTTGGCGCACCAGGTGCCATCGGCATTGCCCCAGCCATAGACGATGCGCGGACCGGTGAAGACGGACAGCCCACGCACGATGGGCGCTTTGAGTCGCTGGAGCAGAACCGACATGGGCTGGGTGGGCAATCGCTGGAGCCGAAGTTGCCTATTGTCCCCGATCAGGCCGCCGGCTCGGCAGCCCGTGTCAGCGCTGGGCGCCACAGGGCCTGCACCGGCAGCCGGGCGTGCCGCAAGAAGACGCCGTAGGCCACCACGATGGCCACGATGTAGCCCAGGCTGGAAGCCAGGGCCGCGCCCACCGCGCCCCAAACCGGAATCATGAGCCAGCCCAAGCCGACGCTGATGAGCAGCGACAACCCGGCGATGGCGCCCGACAGATGCGGCCGCCCCAGGTGGTTGGTATAGAAGGCTGACAGGCTGGAAGCGGCGGCGTAGGCCGCCACGCCCGGCAGCAGCAGCGCCAGTGGCCGCAGCGAGGCTTCATAGGCCGGCCCCATCACCCAGGGCACCAGCCACCAGGCACCCAAGAGCAGCAGGGGCGCGGCCAGGACCGTGGCCACGACGTTGACGCGCACGGCGCGCACCGTGACCGCCGCGGCCACCGCGGTGTCCGGATGGCCGATGCGGGCATACAGCGACACCGTCACCGCCGATGACAGCACCCACAGCAACTCGGCCACCGTGACGGCCACCGAGTAGGTGCCCACCGTGTTCAGGCCATGGAAATGCTCGACCAGGAAGAGCGAGGTCCGGTAGTTCAACAGGCTCACGACATTGGTCAGGCCGATGATGGCCACGAATCGCCAGTCCTGCCACCAACGGGGCACGGGCGCTGTCTGGGCCGCCATGGCACCTGTCCGGGCCAGTGACAGCGCGTGGGCCTCGTCTTCCTGGTCGGCATGGCGCAGGGCCTGGATGGCCGTGACCACCGCCACCAGCGACTTGCCGCTGACCCAGGCCGTCAGCACGAAGAGGATCATCGAGGTGCTGCGCTGGGAGTCATGCATCAGCCATCCCGCGGCCGTCAGCCCTGTCAGCACCGATGCCGGCGCGGCCACCTGCGCGGCATTGATGGGCCACATGCGCCCCTGCCCCAGCCACAGACCTGTGGCGGTCGGCACCAGCAAGAGGAAGGGCCCGGCCAATGCCAGCAGCCACAACTGCGAATACGGCAGCGTGGTGGACCGCCATGACACCGCCAGCAATGCCAGCGAGGCCAGCAAGCCCAGGGCGACGGCGGCGCGCAACACGCCCAGCAGCATGGGCAGCAAGGGTGAGCGGGGGCCGACCGCCTGGCGCGAGACCTGGCGTGCCAACCACAGGCCGAAACCCGAGAACAAGGTCAGCAAGGCCGATTCAGCGGCCACGAACAGGGCGAAGGCCCCTTGTACCCTGGGGCCCTGGCGGGCCACCAGCACGGTGATGACCAAGCCGAGGCCGATGATCAGCAGCTTGGCCACGACGTTGCCGATGGCCGCGCGCGGCAAAGCGGAGAAGGCGCGCGCCAGGAAGCCCAGGCCCTGCCCTGGGACAGGCGCAGGGTTGGGATCAGGATCAGGTGCAGCCGGCGGGGGCGTACCGTGCGAGGACATGGACGGCATTGTCGCCCAGCCGCCCGGACCGCGGTCCGCCGGCCCCGCCACTATGGCAGGGCCGCGACACTGCTCAGGCCAGACGCCAGAAGAGCCCCGCCCACAAGCCATTGCCCGCACCGCTGAGCAGGGCAAGCACCTCGCCACGCCGCGCGCGTCCGCTTTCCAGCAGGCCATGCAAGCTCGCCAGCGGACTGGCCGCGCCCAGGCAACCCTGGGTGGGCAACTCATGAAAAAGCTGCGCCTGCGGCTGGCCCATGGCCTCGTGGGCCGTGGCCATCTGCGCCAGCGAGACCGGATAGGGCAAGAGGTGCTTGAGTGCCGCACTCGCCTGTGGAAAGCCGCGTGTCAGCTCCCGCGGAAAGGCGCTCCACAACTCACCCAGCGAAGCGAGATGCGCACGGTCGGGCCGCTGAAAGCGGTAGGCATCGAGATCGCCCTGAGGCGGCAGGATGCCGGCAATGGTGGTCGGGCGGCCCTGCATGCGCCGCTGACCGCTCATGCCGCCCAGAAAGCCGGCCTCCGGCGCATCGCCATCGTCCCTGCCCCCCGCGAGGATGCAGGCTGCCGCCCCATCGGCGTACAAGAGCGCCGAGCCGACATCGCCCGGCTGCATGAACAGAGAGGCCGCTTCAGCCGCCACGATCAGCACGGGCCCACTGCCCTGCGCGATCAGACCCTGCGCGCTGAACCAGGCCAGCATCACCCCCACGCCGCCGGCGCGCACGTCAAAGCAACTCGCATTGCACAGACCCTCATCGCAGCCCAGCGCCACGCCGATGCGCGCCGCCATGGCCGCGCTGATGAGCGGCGGCGTCGAGGTCACGCACACGATGGCCGCGAGCGCATGCGCCGGCATGTCGGCCGCGGCCAGCGCACGCTGCGCCGCCAGCACCCCGAGGTCGAGGGCCGTGGCCCCGCCCGCCACCCACTGCCGGCGTTGCACCACCGCCGCGGGGGGCGCCGCGCCCGGCGCCCCCCCTTCCACGCGGGCGGCCCGAAGGGCCATCTGCTCACGCCAGTGCGGCCCCAGCACGCGTTCGCACACGCCCTCGTTGTCCAGCTCGACGCCCTTCTCGCCTTGTGGCGAGAGGTCCGTCGGCATCGCCTTGGCCGTGGCCAGGAGCCGCATCGGCACGCTTGCTTGCACATGCAGTTTCACGCTTCGCACCTCATACGCGCCGCGCCCGGCCTTGCCAGTAAGGCGCGCGCAGCACGTTCTTCTCGATCTTGCCGGCCGCGTTGCGGGGCACGGCCTCGATCTGCTCAAGCCGCGTCGGGCACTTGTAGCGCGCCAGGCTCTGGCGGCAATGCGCGATCAAAACGCGGGGCTCGAAGGCCGCCCCCGGCTTGGTGCTCACAAAAGCCAGCACCTCCTCTCCCCAGGTGTCATGGGGGATGCCAATCACCGCGCAATCGGCGACGGCAGGGTGGCGCAGCAGCGCCAGTTCGATCTCGCGCGGATAGATGTTCTCGCCACCCAGCACGATCATGTCTTTCGAACGGTCGACGATGGTCAGATAGCGCTGCTCGTCGAAGCAGCCGACGTCGCCCGTCCAGAACCAGCCGCCACGCTGGCTTTCCCGCGTGGCCTCGGGCTGCCGCCAGTAGCCCGGCGACACACAGGCGCCCCGCGCCACGATCTCTCCCAACTCGCCCACGGGCACATCGCGCCCATCGGGGTCGACCACGCGCAGCTGCGTGCCCAGCATCTCACGCCCTGCCGAGGCCAATCTGGCCTGCGCAGCCGGCGTACCGTCGACCACATGGTCCTGCGGACGCAGGATGCTCAGCATGCCGGCCGTCTCCGTCAGGCCATACCCCTGCAGGAACTGGCAACGCAGGCGCTCGCTGGCCGTCTCCAGCACGGGTAGGGGCATCGGTGCCGCGCCATAGGCCACCATGCGCAGATCGGGAAACCGCATCTGGTCCAGGCCCGGCTCGGACAACAGCCAGCGCAGCATCGCCGGCACCATCAACGTGTGCGTCACGCCTTCGCTGGCCATGCAGCGCGCGGCGGCGGAGGGCTCGAACTCGGGCAGCAGGCGCAGCGTGATGCCCTGGCTCGCGCACAAGATCGTCAGCAGCAAGCCGCCGACGTGGAACAAGGGCGTGACCTGCAGGTGCCGATCCTGCCCGGGCCGCACATGGAAGTCGGGCGACACGGCCAGCACCGCCGCGATCACATTGGCATGTGTGAGCACCGCACCTTTGGGCCGGCCGGTCGTCCCGCTGGTGTAGACCTGCGCGAACTCGGCCTGCGCCCCTTGCGCTGAATGCTCGGCCAGCGGCCACACCGGCGTGGCACCCTGGGCCACATGCGGCAGCACGGCCTGCAGCG
>CAYPUS010000094.1:4363-10326 GCA_964413815.1 uncultured Aquabacterium sp.
GTCCAGCCGGATGGCGCCCCGTCCAGGGCCACCCATGCCGAGACGGACTCGATCTCGGTGCGCAGACCATCGATCTGCTGCGCGAAGGGCGCACCCGCCATCAGCACGCGCGGCGCCGCATCTTCGATGATCCAGCGCAGCTCGGGCACGCTCAGGCGCCAGTTCAGCGGCACCACCACGGCATCGAGCGCGGCCGCGGCCTGGCACAGCGCGGCGCATTCCCAGCGGTTCTTCGCCAGCATCGCCACCCGGTCGCCCCGCTGCACGCCGCAGCGGTGCAGCAGCTCGCTCATGCGCACCACTTCCTGACCGAACTCGGCATAGCGCATCGCCCGGCAGTCGTCGACGACGGCCATCGTGTCGGGATACAGGCGCACGCAGCGCCAGAACAGGCTGTCGATTCTCATCAAGGTGTGCTCCTGCTGGAGGCCGGCAAGCCCAGCTCGATCCCGCCGCTGACGGGGATGCAGGCACCGGTGATGTAGCTCGCATCGGCCGATGCCAGAAAGGCGATGAGCGCCGCCACCTCATCGGGCGTGCCCGATCGCCCCAGCGCCGCGCGCGAGGACAAGGCCTGCCGCATCGCCTGGCCAACGGCTTCGCGCGTGCGTTCGGTGTCGATGAAGCCCGGCTCGACCAGATTGCAGGTGACGCCATGGCGCCCGGCCTCCAGGGCCACGCTGCGCACCAGCCCGAGCAGGCCCGCCTTGGCCGCGGCATAACCCACCTGCCCATGCGCCCCCAGTTGCCAGGCCAAGGAGCCGACGAAGACGATGCGCCCATGTTCTCGCGCCTTCATGTGCGGCAAGACAAGCCGCGTCAGACGCAGGCCGGCCAGCAGCACGCTGTCGAGCACACCGCGCAGGGCATCGAGCTCGACCGCTTCGAGCACGCCATAGGCGGCTGGCTGGCTCGCGTTGTGCACCAGCACGTCGGCCTGACACACGGCCTGGGGCAGGCTCTGCCAGAAGGCCTCTGCGAGCAGATCGCCCGGCGCCAGCGTGACCCGCGCCCCCAGGGCCTCGGCCTGCGCGCCCACCGCCTGCAGGCGCTCGGCATCGCGCCCCATCAACACGAGATCCATGCCCTGCCGCGCCAGGCGCAAGGCCGTGGCGCGGCCAATGCCGCGCCCCGCGCCGCTCACCAGCGCCAAGGGCCTGTGCTGTGCCATCTTGTCCATGCCTTGTCCCCCCATGCTTGCGCCCTTCAGAACCGGTGCACGGCCGCGGCGAAGGTCACGCCCGCGCCCGCGGCACTCAAGAGCACGCGCTCACCCGGACGGATGCGGCCGGCACGCCTTGCCTCGTCCAGCACGATGGGGATGGATGCACCCGCCGTGTTGCCGTGGTTGGCCACCTCGTTGATGACCTTGTGCGCGGGCCAGCCCATGGCTTCGGCCGTCATCTCCACCAGCCTGCCATTGCCCTGGTGGGTCAGGAAGTGGTCGATGTCACCCAGGCCCAGGCCAGCCTGATCGAGCGCCTGCTGGCTCACCTCGCGCACGCAGCGCATGTACAGCTCGAAGATCTCCTTCTTCGAGTCGACCCGCAGGAAGTGCTCGCCAGCGGCCACCGTCTCGAAGCTCGCAGGCCTTTGGGCGCCGCCAGCGGGGATGTGCGCCCCCATGTTCGGCAGACCCTGGGCGCCACACACCACACTCAGCAGGCCCGCGGCGCCACGGCCCTGTCGCTCGCCCGCACCCGGTTCATCCCCCGCAACCGGCTCGACCAAGGCACACCCTGCCCCATCGGCAAACAGCACCATCGAACGGTGGTCCTTCGGATTGAGGAAGCGGCTGCGCGCATCGGCGGCAATCACCAGCACGCGCCGCGCGCCCATCTGGATCGCACCGGCGGCCAGCTCCAGCCCATACAGAAAGCCTGAACACGCCGCCGACACATCGAAGGCCATGCAGCGCGCGCCCAGCTTGCGCGCCACCACGGTGGCTGTCGCCGGGCTGGGCATGTCGGGCGAGATCGTCGCCAGGATGAGGCGGTCGATGTCGCTGGCGGCCAACCCGGCCTGACGCAGACAGGCCTGGGCCGCGCCCACCGCCAGGTCCGAGGTGGTCTCGTCAGGCTGCAGCCAATGGCGGCTGTGGATGCCCGTGCGCTCGACGATCCAGTCATCGTCGACCGTCAGCCCGTAGCGCCGCACCAGTTCCGCGTTGTCCAGCACCTGCGAAGGCGTGTGGCGCCCGGTGGCAGTGATGGCCACGGTCTGCCTTGGCGGCATGAACGGCATGGGGGTCTTGGCGGCCATCAATGCCGCACCTCGATGGCCAGCTTGCCCATCGTCTGCCGATCCTGCATGCGCTGCTGCGCATCGCCGATGTCCGGCAGGCCGAGCACCTCGGTCACATAAGGCCGGATGCGCCGGTCGGCCACCATGCGCATCGCCGCCACGCCCTCGGCATGGGTGAAGGCGTGCGAGCCCAGCAGGCTCAGCTGCTTGTTCCACAGATGGCGCAGATCGATGCGCGCGTCGAAACCTTCGGTGGCCCCGCAGATCACCAGCCGGCCACCCCAGGTGAGCGAGGCAATGCCCTGCTCCCAGGTGTGCTGCCCCGCATGGTCGAACACCACATCCACCCCGCGCCGGCCAGTGATGCGCTTGACCTCCCGCACCACATCCTGCCGGTCTGTGCGGACCACATGATCGGCCCCCAGCTCGTGGCAGAAGATTTCCTTGCGCTGGCCCGAGGTGACGGCGATGACCACGCCGCCCATGGCCTTGACCAGCTGGACCGCGAACGAACCCGTGCCGCCGCTGGCGCCGAACACCAGCACATGCTCGCCCGGCTGCACCTTGGCGCGCGTCACCAGCATGCGCCACACCGAGCCAAGTGCACTCGGGCAGGCCGCCGCATCCGTCCAGCTCAGATGGGCCGGCTTGGGCAGCAGTTGCGCGGCCTGCACCCGGGCGTACTGCGCGAAGGCCCCGTCATTGGGCCCCGTCTGGAAACCCCAGACCTTCATCTGCCGACAGAACACTTCCTGCCCGGCCAGGCACAGCGGGCATGTGCGGCACGACTGGATCGCATGGACGACGACCTCGTCGCCCAGCTGCCAGCCCGCCACTCCCGGCCCCAAGGCCACGATGACCCCCGCCGCATCGCTGCCCGAGACATGCGGCAGCGGCACCGGCAGGCCCGGCATGCCTTCACGGGCCCAGATGTCATTGAAGTTGAGCGCCGCGGCGCGCACCTGGATGAGCACCTCGCCGTGTCCGGGGACCGGCTCGGGCAGCTCACCGTACTGCAGCACATCAACGCCGCCGTGCGACTCGAAGAAGAGAGCTTTCATGGTTCGTCCTGGAGGCAACACTTGACCGGAAATGACCCCTTTTCATGGGAGCCCATTCATGGGATCAATGTACCGACGGCCAGAACGAAAAGAAATGCCTATGTTCGATGACACCCATTAAATGAGCGTCAGGAAAACACTCAGATCTGCGGCGAGCCCGCCAACGTAGCCTTGTCCGCCAACATGTGATGGAGGTCCCGCACTGTCTCGCAGGCCAGCAGGTCCTCAGCGCGCAGTTCGACGCCCAGCCGCTCGTGCACGGCGGAGGTGAACGACACGAAAGCGAGCGAATCCCACCCTTCGAGGGTGCGCAGCGCGGTGTCGGGCGTGATGCGGCCCGGCAGGCTCTGCGTCGCGTCTTCGAGGTCAATGATCAGTGCTTGCATGTCGCGCTCCTCTGGTCCTTCTTCGGCATGTGTCCCCGTCCCGTTCATTCATCCCGCAGCAGGCGGCCAGCCCGGAGGCCATGTCCATGCCCATGATCCAGCAAGCGCTGATCCGCGCCGCAAACCGGATCGCCCCGCAGTACCTCACCGGGCTCGACCTGAGGGTCGGCCATCCGTCCTCACCCTGTCTATTGGTGTATCCCCAAGGGCTCGATGGCATGGCGCTCCAGCACTCGCTGGCCAAGGTCCTGCACCACTACCCGGTGATGACCGGGCGCATGAAGACCGACGCGCAGGGCCACATCTACATCGGCAACGACGACACCGGCATCACCTTCACCGAACAGCGCCACGACCTGGCCCTGCCGGCCTACGGCCCGGACAAACCGATGGGTGCCGACATCGCGCGATACCACCGCCGCATCCTGCCCTGGCGGGTGGTGGACAACCCCGGACAGCCTCTGATGGCCATCGAACTGCACCACTTCGCCTGTGGCGGCGCGATCCTGTCGGTGATGGGCACGCACACGCTGTTCGACGGCGGCGCCTTCTGGACCTTCATGCAGGACTGGCTGCGCACGCACCATGGCCACCCGATCAGCCCGCCCGCGCTGGAGCGGCAGCCCCTGATCGATGTGTGTGAAGCGCACATGCACCGCCCCTACACCCAAGGCTTCGTTCGGCACTACGGCGCATGGCAGCGCGCCGGCATGCTCGCGCGCATGGGCTGGGCCAAGCTGACGGACATGGACACCTTGTCCTTTCGGGTCACGCCCGCGCAGATCGAGGCCTGGCGCGAGCAGGCGCGCGCGCAAGGCGATGAGGCCGACGGCCTGCCTTCCGCCCAGGATTTCGTCATCGCGCACTGCGTGCGGCACCTGTCGGCGCGGCTGCCCGCCCAGCACATGCGCCACATCGGCCAGGTCTGCGACCTGCGCTTTCGCCGCATCCCCGGCATCGCGCGCAAGTACATCGGCAATGCCGTGGGCCACGACCTGCTCTCATTGCCTGCCCAGGCCCTGGCGGACCGCTCGCTCGTGCGCATCGCCCGGCGCTGCCGCATGCCCATGGACCGCAACAGCGAGGACGACATCCTCAGCTACCTGGGCCTGATGGGCCGCCACCGGCTGTCGCATTCGAACGTGGCGGTCTGGGTGCAGGGCATCGCGCATTGCCTGCAAGCCGGACTCATCGTCAACAACGGCGCCCACTTCCCGATCTACAAGATGGATTTCGGGCAGGGCCCGCCGAGCTGGTTCGACGTGGCCTCGGCGCCTTACCGCATGCTGGTGCTGCTGCCCTCCGCCAAGCGCGATGGCGGCTTCGATGTGCGGCTGACATCGCGCAAGGCGGATCTGGCCGGCTTTGAGCCCTTGCTGGCATGAAGCGGTCTGGCAGGAAACCTACGCGAAGATCCAAGTCCGCTGTCCGCAATTTCCAGACCTTGCCGCGCCCCACGGCCCCTGCGCCACCCCATGGCGCGCGATTTCATACAATACAGGGTTTGGCCTGATCCCGGCCCTGTTCTTCCTCCCGCTCCACCATGACCACGCACCAGAACCCGCCCCAGCAGACCCCTTCTTCCGAGCTGACGGTTGACACCAACAAACTGGTGGCCGAACGCCGCGAGAAGCTGGCCGCCATCCGGGCGCAGGGCGTGGCCTTCCCCAATGACTTCAAGCCGGCCGACCGCGCCGCGGCCCTGCATGCCGCGCACGACGGCACCGAGCCCGAGGCCCTCGAAGCCCAGGCCGTCAAGGCCTGCGTGGGCGGGCGCCTGATGCTCAAGCGCGTGATGGGCAAGGCCTGCTTCGGCACGCTGCAAGACGCCACCGGCCGCATCCAGGTCTATGTGACGCTCGATGCCGTGGGCGCCGAAGCCCTGGCCGCCTTCAAGCACTGGGACCTGGGCGACATCCTGGGCGCCGAGGGCACGCTCTTCAAGACCAAGACGGGCGAGCTGTCGATCAAGGTCAGCATGATCCGCCTGCTGACCAAGTCCCTGCGCCCGCTGCCGGACAAGCACCACGGCCTGTCCGACACCGAGCAGCGCTACCGCCAGCGCTACGTCGACCTGATCGTCAACGAAGACGTGCGCCAGACCTTCCGCGTGCGTTCCCAGGTGATCGCCCACATCCGCAGCTTCCTGATGCAGCGCGACTTCCTCGAAGTGGAAACGCCGATGCTGCAGACCATTCCCGGCGGCGCCGCGGCCAAGCCGTTCGAGACCCACCACAACGCCCTGGACATGCAGATGTTCCTGCGCATCGCC
>CAYPUS010000095.1:0-10260 GCA_964413815.1 uncultured Aquabacterium sp.
GCGCAGGTGGGCCAGGCCGTCTCCAACATGGACGAAAGCACCCAACAGAACGCCGCGCTGGTCGAAGAGAGCGCGGCCGCGGCAGAAAGCCTCAAGCAGCAGGCCCAGCAACTGGTGCAGGCGGTGTCGGTCTTCAAACTGGGCGAGGCGGCCAACGAGGCCCGCACGCAGATCGGACAGATTCAAGCCCGTGCCACGGATGGCGCCGCACACACCGGCCCGGAGCGCCGCCAGGGCAGCCGCGCCTTTCCCCCGCGCGCGGGGCTTGCGCAGCCGCAGGCTTTGTCGCCGCTTGCTTCGGCGCCGACCGTGAAGCCGGTGGTGAGCCCGTCGCCGCGCGCCATCGTGCAGACGCCCCCGCCAGCCCTGACGCCGCCCAAACCGGCGCCAGGCCACAGCGGGCGCAAGGCGCAGCCAGACAACAACGACGACTGGGAAACCTTCTGAGTTCTGCTGCGATGGGGTAAAGCGGTGAGGCCGCGTTGGGCCGCGCGCAGAATTGAGTGCTAAGGTGGCCGAGCCACCCATTCAAGGAACACGTCGCATGGCCAAGCCCAACTACCAGTTCGAAAAGCGTCAGCGGGAACTGGAGAAGAAAAGAAAGAAAGAAGAAAAGGCGCACCGCAAGGCGGCCGGGCCCCAGTCCGAGGCGGCCGTCGGCGGCATCGATGCTTTGATCTGCCCGATCTGCGGCGAACCCAACCAATGCGAGGCCGCCGCCTCGGGCGACCCGAACGCGCCGTGCTGGTGCCGTGCCGTCAGCTTCTCGCCAGAGGTGCTGGCGCGCATCCCTGCTGAAGCCAGGGGCCGGGCTTGTGTGTGCAGGCAGTGTGCGGGGGTGGCGCAGGCTTGACGCGGGAGCGCAGCGTGGTCGTTGAGGAAGCTGAAAACAAGTATCGAACTTGGTGTCAAACTCCAAAACTCGACTTGCTGTCATCGATGACTTCGCCATCTCGCCCATGGGCAGAGCAGGCACTCTAGGCAATTGCGCAGCAGTTGATGTCTACTTCGTAGCTGCTTCTTCAAAAAGGAGTTGCGAGGAGTCCTGGCCTTGCCTCTAAATCAAGGCTGACACTGATGTCGCCTGTACAAATGGTTCGGGCTTAAGCCTTCGTGCAGTTCAGGCCTGTTTGAATGCTCCAACTATTTGGGCATGCTGCTGGTTCTCCTCGGCCAGGTCGAAGATGCATCCATCTTGCAATTTGTAGATCCTGTCGGCCGAACTGATCGTCTCCGGACGATGGGCAATGAATATCTTTGTAATGCTCAATGCTTTTATGGCATCACTTACTCTCCGTTCGCAGTCAGAGTCCAAGTTGCTTGTTGCTTCATCCAACAGCAGTATTTTTGGCTTCTTGTATAGGCTTCTCGCTAAAAGAATCCGCTGCTTCTGTCCGCCTGATAGTGCGCTGCCCATGTCGCCGACTAAGGTCTCGTAGCCCATGGGCAGCTTCATGATGTCATTGTGTATGTCAGCGATCTTTGCACTAGCCTCTATGTCCTCCCAGGATGGTCTTTCACTGAAGAATGATATGTTCTCCGCGATGGAGCCAGCGAACAGAACGTCCTCTTGCGATACCACGCCAATTATCTGCTGGTAACCCTGCCTGCCGATGTCTTTGATATCGATGCCTCCCACCCGTATAACACCCTGGCTAGGTGCCAAGGCACCCGTCAACAGGGACATGAGCGTGGTTTTGCCGCAGCCAGAGGGGCCAATGATCGCGATCGATTCACCCGGGTGTATGTGCATATTGATGGCCTTTAATACCGTGGTATCGAACCTGGAGTAGCGAAACCCCACGCCCTCCATCTGTATGGATGACGCCAGTTCACCAAGATCGCGACACACGCGGTCATCATCGCCGTCGTCCTGCTTGGCCAACATCACGTCCGCAAGCCGTTCTCCCTGGAGGCGAAGCATCTTCAGTTCGAACAGGCTGTCCACCAGCGTAGCGGTTCTGGCAGTGAATTGCTCGCGGTAGGCCACGTAGGCGATCATAGCCCCGGCCGACAGGCGGTGGTCCATGACGAAGAGGGCTGCCAGCCAAATGGATACCACCTTTTCAAGTCCATATATCCAGCCATTTGCAAGACGCTGCAGCAGGCGAAGGCGTTCGAGTCGTGCTCCAGCGTTCAACTGGTCCACGAAGTACATCATCCAGGTCGCTCGTCGGTCCTCTCGTTTCCCGAATAGCTGGACGGCCTTGATGCCTCGGATGGTTTCGAGGAAATGTGTGGTCTGTTTCGCGGAGTGAATCAGTTGCTCCGCTGTGGCGGCGCGTGTATGCGTGTACATGACGAACTTGATGACGATGTACATCGAAACCCCGCCAAGCGAGATCAGCGCCAGGGAGGTGCTGTAGAGGAGCATCATCACGAATATCGCCACTACCATGATTCCATCCAGCAATGCCTCGAGGAAGGTCGTGGTCAAGGTTCTCTGTATGACATCCACCGAGCCAACGCGTGAAATGATGTCGCCCAGGTGCCTTTTCTGAAAGAACTCGACCGGCAGTCCCATGAGATGGGAGAGCACGCCATTCTTCCAGCGCATGTTCAAAGTGGTGCTGAGATGAACGATCATCCACGAGCGAACGGCAGCAATGCCATGATGGACGGCCACCAATACCAAGAAGCAAATGGCAAGCAAGGAGACAAAGTGCTGATCTCCGGAAAAGACGCCTTTGTCCAACACAAGCTGAATGTAAAACGGCATAAGCAATGAAATCAGCTCCATGCCGGCGGCAAGCACAAGAATCTGCGCCAGTGATACCTTGATGCCCTTGAAGCCACTCAACAGATCCCGAAGCCGTACCGCTGGCTCCGGCGAGCGGTCCTGAAACGACCCGGAGGGCCAGAGTTCGAGTGCGACACCGGTAAACGATCTGGACAGCGCGGCGAAGTCCAGCCGCCGTGTGCCGATGGCGGGGTCATGGATGACCACGCCGGTTTTGCTGTATTCGGTCAGTACGACGAAGTGCTTGAAGTCCCAATGCAGGATGCAGGGCAGTCGAAGATGTGCCAACCCTTCCAGATCGAGTTTCAGCGGCCTTGATTCTAGTTTGAATCGTGTCGCCAGCTGCATGAGCTGGGACAAGGACAACCCCTTGAGAGAAATAGGAAATCGACGTCGAAGGAATGCCAAGTCCAGATGATGGCCATGATAGGACGCCACCATGGCCAGACAGGCGAGGCCGCATTCGGAACTTTCCCCCTGAAGAACAAGTGGCACACCTTTGCGAGCGCCAATGGTCAAGCGCGGAACATAACGCATCACACCCCCATGTTTTCTTTCAACTTGTACAACGGTTCGAACAGCCATTCATATATGTATCGAGTCTCCTGGGTGATCTCCCCCTCCAGCAGCAGGCCTACATCCAGTTGCTTGAGGCGGCCATCAACGGAAACGCCCTGGTGTGGCAGTTCCACCGTCACTTTGTAGAGAGATTCATTCTTCACTTCGCCGCCATTGACGGATGGTGTGAATATGAGGTTGAGGTCGGATGCGGGCAAAGGCGTGGCGGAAATTGTTGCGACGCTGCCTTTGATATGGCCATATTTTTGATACGGATAGGCTTGCAGCCGCAGATAGACAGGCGCGCCAATCTTGATGAAGCCAATCACCTTGCTGGTGGCATACAGTTCCGCATGCAGCTTCGACCTTTCAGGGACGAGGTTTGCTATGGCTCTCGATGGCGAGACGTTCTCGCCCAATTGGGTTGAAATGGCGGTGACTTTTCCGCTGCGAGATGCGGTGATGGAGAAGCGATTCCTGTTTTCCTCATTGAACAGCGCTTCTTCCAGTCCGACAGCCTCTCGACTCAGCTTCAGCAATGCGGATTCGCTTTCCATGGAGGCTGCGGACGTTTTCTCTCTCAACTCGAGCAATTGATATTTCTTTTCGATCAAATCGCCTTCCAGTTCGTGTAGGCGATCTCTTTGATCCATTGCCAGGCTGATCCGCTCTTTCAATGACTCTTGTGATACCGCCCCTTTTTCAGCAAGAGCTTGATACGACGCGACAGTCTCATCGGCAACCCTCAGCCGCTTTTTCTTATCCGCGATCTGGCTGGCGAGGTTGGCAACGCTGAGTTCCAGTTGCTGTGCCAGGGCATGAAGCGTTTTCTTCTTTTCCGTATTCAGGGCCAGGGCTTGAGTCCGCTCGCCTTCGATCAGGCTTTTCTTCATTCGGGCAAGACGCACGATGCTGGACTGGATGTCTTCCTGGTTGCGTCCCACCCGTTCATTGGTGACGACAAACAGTTCCGTTCCCTGCTTCACTAACTGTCCCTCGCTGATCCGGACTTCCGTTAGCATGCCCGCCGCAGGCGGATAGACGCGGACCAGACCGGCGACGGGGGTGATGATGCCGCCTAATGTCACCTTGCTTGTGTAGTGGGCCTTGGCCATGATCAAGAAAAAAACAACCATGGCTGCTAGGACGATGTATGTCGCAACCTGGAAAGACGCAGGGCGTGCAATTAGGTGCTCGCCAAGGAAGCCGTGGGATCTTGAGTCCAATGCCGCCTGGCGAAATGGACCTGTTCGACTTTCCATGGCTAGGTCACCATGCATTTGATCAACATCGACCTGTCCCAGCGCTTTTTAAAGTTCTTGTGGATCTTGTCGATCTCCAGGTCCTGTTGCTGTTCTGCAGGCACCTTTTCCGGATCAAGTAGCATGACGGCGAGCAGGTATGTATCGCCGCTCAACTCGAAGCAGAACCAGCTTTCGGCGAAGACCCCTTCACGCCGGATCGACTCTAGTGCCTCTTCGCGCCGCTCACGCAATGCCATGGCCCATTCATCCAGCTGGGCCAGGCTGTCGGGCAGCAACCTGATGACGCCGGCCTTGATTTTCAGCGTCCGGCAAAAACCGATGTCGTGCGCTTGCGCAAGCGCAACATCCGCGAGCAGACGGACGTTTTGCCGATGAACCGATGTGGAAGCAAAGTGCTCATCCTGTTCGTCCGCTACCCGAAGATATCGGGCTTTGAAGGCCCGGTCCAGCAGCTGGAATCCTATGGTTCTGTGGAACCGTGAAGAGGCCGCGAACTCTTCGGAAGTGTCTTCGCCTTCCATCAAACTAAGCAACGCATGGGTCATGTTGAACTCACAATATGGGCATGTCGGGAATGGATGCCGATCTCCGCGGCGTGAAACGATGGTGAAACGCACTGTCGCAGAAGGCTCTGACGCAATGCGCCTGAATGGGAACCTGCAGATCGGAGATCATGACTGAAGAGGGATCGAGGCCGCAGTTCACTGCCAGAGCCCCCATGTCCAACGCATCGCAAAAGAGTGAGGATGAGGGGGAGGCTGCTTGCGCAGTGCTGATCGCATCAAGGTGACGCCGGAGCAGATCAAGCAGGTGAGGATCCCTCAAGGATGTCACTCGCTCTTGATGTCTTTTCGGCGGGATCTGTTGGCCATCGCAATACGATTCGTAGATCATGACGGCCTCGCTCGTCGCACCCTTGATGGCCTGTGTCCAATCGTCTGCGAGCTTGGTGCCGATGGACATGAACTTTCCTCCATCCAGAACCACCATGCTGTAGGGAATGCGCCTGCTTTGGAAGATTCTGAGTACCGCACCCGCCTCGGGTAGCGCTTCATCCTGGCACACGAAGCCATCTGCCACGCCGTTCCAGAGCATCCAGTTCAAATGACGTTCCAGCACTTCCCGCACGGCATGTCGAACAGCTTGGGTGCGATCTCCATGAAAACCAAAACCTGTGGCATCGCTCAAGGCGGGGCGCTCTTCCTGAAACTGTTTGCCGGTTAATACGCCGAGGTCGATGCCGGTTTGGCATCCGCCGGTGAGGGATGTGGCGTGACGGTGCCTGGGGTCAAGGCTGCGTTGCACGTACCATGAACTCCATACTCTTTCATGCAGTTCCCCAAGCGCAGACAATCTGGCCAGGGCAGGTTCGCGGCTGCATCCAAATCCCTGGAACAGGATCTGCTGTCCGCCATTGCCGGCCAGGGCCGTCACTGCGTGGGCCAGGAAATAGCCCTTCACGTGTTTTGATGCATCGAGGGACATCCGCACGGGAAAGGCTTGGTTCAACTGATCCAAGCCAGGGTCAATGGTCAGACTTGCGCGCATTCTCGGAAAGTCTCGAACATCTCCCATCCCACCGGTGTCAAGTTGCCATGCGCTTTGATGACGTTTAAGCCGTTTTCCAACCTGGGAACGAAGTGATTGATCAACTTTAGGTACACCGGATCGCCTTGCGCATGCATTAGCCTGAAAACCCGAATCATCCGGGCCAGGACGAACGATGCGTGGAAGATGCCGTAAATGGGCCTCAGATCTTTTCTGAGGGGGGCGCTGTAACGATCCTGGGAGGAGTTCAAAACCATGGGGTCGAACAGCATCAGTCCGAACAGCACGTTGTGAGAGCTTTCATGAACCACGTGCTCCATGAAATATGGAACGCCTCTGATGCTGAAGTGTTGGCCGAACTTTTCCCGAATGGGATCGTGATCAGGGGAGCCAATGTAAACGGCCCCAAAAGAGCGGGCCAACGATCCACCCATGAGCGCCTGAGCCCTGAAAACCACCACTTCCGATAGGACAGCGTTGATTTCGGCGTGCATGACCGGATCGACGACCTCTATCAAATTCATGACTTCGCGAATGTGCTGGACATAGGGGGAGATATCTTCTCCGGATGTTTCGTAGATTTCGGCCCGTCTGCCATGCACATCCTTGGTTTCGTCGTTGTGCATGTGATCGATCGCTTCAAAGCATGCGGGAGAACTGTCTGGCGACTTGATCTGCAGTTCCTGCTCCTCGACGAGGAGTGCTGCGGTTTCTACCCATTTCAGCGCCCTATAGCATCCCAGCGCATCGCCGCCCTTCATGGCGATGCTTGCCCGATGGACAATGGCGTGCAATGAAGGATTTAGTTTTTTGTAAGGGTCAAGCCGTGCGACGATCTCGCGTGCGGCATTCAGGTGTTGTCCGCTACCAGCCTCGAAGGCGCGGGCCAACGCGAGATATGCCTGAATGCTTTCTCTGTTTTTTCTTTCCCGAATCATAAGAATACGGTCCACCGCTTGCGGGAATACGGTGAAAATGCTTTGGCCTTTGTAGGGTGTCAATGTGGGGAGCAATTGAGGTTGACTCATGTTTCTTCCTGGCTTATTTGGAATAATGAAAAGGGCGCCTGATGTGGCGCCCTTTCTAGTTATTAGGCGTAACCCTCGGGGAAATCGTAGGCGAACTGGAGTGCCGCGCCGCCACCGACCAGTTCCATTTCTTCCGGCAATAGGAATTGGATTTTGGCTGCCGCCAACTTCTTGGCGGTGTCTTCATCCACCTCTGGTAAACCTGGCGCCAATTCGATGCGCTTGTTTCCTGAATTTTCTTTCATGAGATATCTCCAAAAAATAGGCAAGATTGCTCTTGCACCCCTCAACCATTGAGGAGTCCCTTATCGCGAGGAGTTCGCGAAAATCTTCCTGTTTCTGCCAATGACGGGCGTTTTGATCAATATGGCGGAGACCGGTGGAGTTAGCTAACCCCCAAAGGAGGGTCCATGTAAGAGGTATGTATGAGTGCAACAAAAGGCCACTGTTTGATCGTTGGTTTCAAACGCGTGTATTTGCAACGTTGTATTAGGAAGGTCTATGGAAACCACTCCGCGATGGGCTATGCGCCAGCGTGATTGCCTAAGACCGATTGAGCCTATGAAGCCGAGCGGCCTTGGAAGCGTCGAAGAAACGCAGCGCCGCCGAGAGCTCCTCGACGAGATTGACTTTGTGGGTGCCGTGGTCCGAATTGGTACGCAGATAGGGCCGTTCACGCTTAAGGAAGGTCTGCACAATGAATGGCCAAATTGAGGTTTGGCCGTGAGCGTCCAGTCGTTCCATCTTGACCCGAGCGCGAACCCGTGATCGTCACGACGAAGTCGTTGCCCCGACGTCGGCAAGGCACTCCACGAGGTTGAGGGCAGCCAGCATCAGGTACTTCTCGGCATCGGTGCGAACCTGCATCAGATCGTGGTCGCCGAGGTATCCGTACGCGCGGTGTTCAACCGGGTGCAGATCGACCACATCAAGCCGCACCACGTGCGCCTGTACATGGACAAGCGCGGGCAGACCGCCAAGGCCCGGGCGAACCGCGAGAAAGCCTTGCTGAGCCACCTGTACAACCGGGCGCGGGAGTGGGGCTACACCGACGCGCCGAACCCCTGCGCGGGCGTCAAGGCGTTCAAGGAAAGCGGCCGGGATCGGTATGTGAGCGATGCCGAGTTCCGGGCCGTGTGGGACAAGGCGCACCCCACCTTGCGCGATGCCATGGACCTGGCATTGCTGACCGGGCAGCGGCCGGCCGACGTGCTCAAGATCAAGCGCGCCGACATCCACGACGGCGCCCTGTGGGTAGTGCAGAACAAGACCGGCGCGAAGCGGGCCATCGAGCTGGTGGGCGAGCTGAAGGCCCTGATCGACCGCATCAACGCCAGGCCGCGCGAGCGCCTGAGCGTCTACCTCGTTCAGGACGACGACGGCAACCCCCTGCGCGCGGATGGGTTGCGCTCGCGTTTCACCAAAGCGCGCCAGGCGGCCGGCGTGTCCTTTCAGTTCCGGGACATCCGCGCCAAGGCCGCCAGCGATGCGGGCGACCTGTCGCATTCGCAGATGCTGCTGGGGCACAAGCGGCGGGAGATGACTGAGCACTATGTTCGCCAACGTGTCGGACAGCGGGTCAAGCCTTTGAGATAAAACTTGCTTTTTTGTGATTTGCAAGTAATATCTTGCAAATAAACAACTGCAAGTGAGAACTTGATGGCAACAGGTAAAGCAAAAGGCGGAGAAGCCCGGGCAAAGAAACTGGACGTCGCAGCGCGGAAAGCGATTGCCCAGAAAGGTGTGGAAGCCCGCCGTGAGTTGAAAGCACTGCCCAGGGCAACGCATGGTTCAACGGACCACCCTCTTCGAATCGGCGATGTAGAAATCCCCTGCTACGTTCTCGAGGATGACACTCGGGTGCTTTCCCAGCGGGGGTTGCAAAGCGGCTTGGGGATGTCTGCGAGCGGTGGTTCAAAATCGGGCGAGCAGCGGATGGTCACATTCCTGGTGTCTCTCGCCGAAAAAACTAGTGCTGACAGCGACTTATCTTCGCGCATCAGTGCGCTGGCGGAGCGCTTGAGATCCCCCCTCAAGTTTCGATTGTCGAGCGGTGTGGCGGCGTTTGGTTATGAAGCGACCATCCTGGCAGATATCTGTGATGTGATCCTGGCGGCGAGGAAAATCAAGGGGGCCATCCACTACCAGCAAGCGCACATTGCAGAACAGGCCGAGTTGCTTGTTCGTGGCTTTGCGCGGGTGGGTATCGTTGCCTTGGTTGACGAGGCTACGGGCTTCCAGAAGGATCGCGCTAAGGATGCTCTTGCAAAGATCCTTGAGGCCTTCGTTGCCAAGGAACTTCAACCCTATCTCAAGACGTTCCCTGTTGCCTATTACGAGCAATTGTTCAGGCTGTATGGATTGCCCTATCCACCTGCGGTGAACAAGTCTTTCCGTCCCGCCTTTTTTGGCCACATCACGAATGACGTGGTGTATTCAAGGTTGGCACCAGACCTTCTGCCAGAACTGAAAAAGGCGGCATCAAAGGCGGAACGAAAGGCTAAGTTGCATCAATGGCTGACCCACGATATTGGGCATCCAAAGCTGCGAGAGCATCTCGCTTCGATCGTGTCCATCCTGAAGCTATCCCGTACGCCGGACGATTTCAAGGAAAACGTCAACAAGGTACATCCCAGGTACGGCGACACCGCCCAATTCGACTTTGGCAAGCCTGATGACTCGGCATGAAGACTCAGCCATCAAAATCGGCTGTTTGTAGAACGCCACCCGAATTGTAGAAAAGCCCCGCAAGCCGAAATGGCGTGCGGGGCCTTTAAATAGTGGTGGCGCTTCAGGGATTCGAACCCCGGACCTGCGGATTATGATTCCGTCGCTCTAACCGGCTGAGCTAAAGCGCCATCGAGCCTCAGATTGTATGCCACTTTTTGAGCTTCGCGCAAGTGCCGCAAAAATTTTCATGCACGCGGCGCGCAGCCCTTGAAAAGCGTCGCGGCGGCGCCATCTTCGGCACGTTTTCTTCGCACCCTTGTTCAACCCTGTTGAAACGAACACCAAGAAGATCGCCATGAGCAAGCAAACCCATTCCTTTCAGGCCGAGGTCAAGCAACTGCTGCACCTGGTCACGCACGCCCTGTATTCCAACAAGGAGATCTTCCTGCGC
>CAYPUS010000096.1:0-159 GCA_964413815.1 uncultured Aquabacterium sp.
ACGACATCATCGGTGTGATCGATGGCATCGCCTTCCAGACCAACATCCTGGCGCTGAACGCGGCGGTCGAGGCCGCGCGCGCGGGTGAGCAGGGCCGTGGTTTTGCCGTGGTGGCCGCGGAGGTGCGCACCTTGGCGCAGCGCAGCGCCCAGGCGGCCA
>CAYPUS010000096.1:169-10184 GCA_964413815.1 uncultured Aquabacterium sp.
AAGCACCTGATCGGCTGCAGTGTCGAGAAGGTGGAAGCGGGCTCGGGCCTGGTGGCCGAAGCGGGCAAGACGATGAACGACATCGTGGCCGAGGTGCGCAAGGTGGAGGAGTTGATCGCGCAGATCACCATGGCCAGCCATGAGCAGTCTTCGGGGATTTCTCAGGTGGGGCAGGCGGTGGCGCAGCTGGATCAGGTGACGCAGCAGAACGCGGCGCTGGTGGAAGAGGCCGCTGCGGCCGCGGACAGCATGAAGCATCAGGCGGCGCGGCTGGCCACGGTGGTGAGTGCGTTCACGGTGGATGCCGCTGCGGTTTGAGCGGTCCATGACAACAAAAAAGGGCGCCCTGGTGGCGCCCTTTTTGCTTGGTCTGCCTGTCAGCGGATGCCCACGAACATCTTCCAGCGCTTTTCGTTCTGCTTCTTGGCATCGAACAGCGCCAGATCGGCCTGCTTGAGCAGCACAGCGATGCTGACCACATCGTCGCTGTAGGCCGCCATCCCGATCGAGATTCCCACCCCGATCTCATCGCCGCTGTCCAGTGTGATCGGTGCGGACACCGCCTTGACGATGCGCTTGGCCAGCACCTGCGCCGACTCCTTGGCGCCATGGCGCATCACGATCCCGAAGTCATCGCCATCCAGGCGCGCCAGCACATCGCCCTGCCGCAGCTGCTGACTCAGGCGGCGGGCCACCTCGCGCAGCACCTCTTCACCGGCGGCGTGGCCGAAGCCATCGTGAACCGCCTTGAACCCGTCGAGGTCCATGCGCAGCACCGTGAACGGCTCGCCCGTGCGCATGGCGTGCGCCAGCTCGCCTGTCAGCGCCTGGTCGAAATGCTTGCGGTTGCTCAGGCCCGTCAGGGGATCGGTGATGGTCAATTGCGCCAGGGCCTGGCCGCGTTGTTCGCCATTGAGCGCACAGGCCGCCAGGCCGGCCAGATCCTGCAGCGACTGCAACTGGCTTGAGCTCAGCGCGCGCGGGGTGGTGTCGTGCACGGCCAGGCAGCCCTGCGTCACACCATGTTCGTCCACCACGGCCACGCCGGCAAAAAAGCTGGCCTCGGGGGCTTGCCGGGCGAAGGCGCCCTGGGCAAAGCGCTTGTCCTGCGCCAGCGCGGTGACGGTCAGCACCTCATCCGGCTGCGTGATGGCATGGGCCTGCGGCGAGGCATGGCCCAGCACGCGGAAGGGTGTGATGCCCACCGTGGCCTCGGCGTGAAACTCGTGGCCCCGGATCCAGGCCAAGCTGGCCATGGGCGTGCCGCAGGCCACGGCGGCCAGTCGGGCGATGGCCTCCTGCGAGGCAAGGTAGCTGGGAGGCGCTTGCTCA
The DNA here is from genome assembly GCA_964413815.1 of uncultured Aquabacterium sp. Classification (GTDB taxonomy): domain Bacteria; phylum Pseudomonadota; class Gammaproteobacteria; order Burkholderiales; family Burkholderiaceae_C; genus Aquabacterium. The sequence goes on from CAYPUS010000096.1 coordinate 1,502, forward strand.
GCCGCGTCCTCGGGGAGGTCGGAAGCGGGATCGGCGCTGAGATGGTGAAGATCGCGTTGGAGCATGGGCGTTTTTCTTTGACGGCGGCGCTCGCCTTCCCGTGTATATCGACCGGCGAGCGGCAAAACAAAGATCCGCCCTTGCCCTAAACTGCCTGGATGCCATTTGCCGCCCTGGGCCTGACTGCTGCCCTTGCCCGTTTCTCCGCTGAACGAGGCTTCACCCATCCCACACCCGTCCAGCAGCAGGCCATCCCGCTGATCCTTGAGGGGCAAGACGTCCTGGCCCTGGCCCAGACCGGCTCCGGCAAGACGGCGGCCTATGCGCTGCCGCTCATGCACCACCTGCTCGCCGAGCGTCACGGCTCGGTCAGGCGCCTGCGGGTTCTGGTGCTGGTGCCCACCCGCGAACTTGCCTTGCAAGTGGCGGAATTCATGCACGAGGTGGCCCAGGCCGTGCCCGGCGGGATCAAGGTGGTCGCCGCCTTCGGGGGCGTGTCGATCAACCCGCAGATGATGCGCCTGCGCGGTGGCGCCGAGGTGGTCGTGGCCACCCCGGGGCGCCTGCTCGACTTGGTCGCTCACAACGCCTTGCGGCTGTCCGATGTCGGCGCCCTGGTGCTGGACGAGGCCGATCGCCTGCTGGACATGGGTTTTGCCGATGAACTGGGCGCCATCCTGGATTTGCTGCCCGCCCGCAGGCAGAGCCTGTTTTTCTCGGCCACCTTTGCGCCGGAGGTGCAGGAGTTGGCGCAGGCACTGCTGCACGAGCCCGTGCGCATCGAGATCCCCGATGAGCCCCAGCATGCGCCTGACATCGCCCAGCGCGCCATGGAGGTCGATGCCAATCAGCGCGTGCCCTTGCTGCGCCACCTGATCCGCACGCACGCCTGGCCGCGCGTGCTGGTTTTTGCCGCGACGAAATATGGCACCGAGCTGGTCGCGCACAAGCTGCACCGTGCGGGCATCCACGCCGCGGCCTTCCATGGCGACCTGAGCCAGGGCGCGCGCCGCGCGGTGCTCGACGCGTTCAAGGCGTCCGAGCTGCAGGTGGTGGTGGCCACCGACGTGGCGGCCCGCGGCATCGACATCGCGCAGTTGCCGGTCGTCGTCAATTTCGATCTGCCGCGCGCCCCGGCCGAGTACGTGCACCGCATCGGGCGCACGGGCCGCGCCGGCGAGCAGGGGCTGGCTGTGAGCTTTGTCACACCGGACATGGCAGCGCATTTCCGCCTGATTGAAAAGCGCCAGGGGCAGTCTGTGGCGCGCGAGCGCATCGAGGGCTTCGAGCCCGTGTCCACCGAGGCTGCTATCGATACTTCCACCGAGACCGGCGCGGCCGAGCCACAAGCGCCCCGCGGCCTGGATCCCAATGGGGGCATCAAGGGCCGGCGCAAGAGCAAGAAGGACAAGCTGCGCGAGGCGGCCGCTTTGGCAGGCCAGAGGGCGCGTTGAGCCTGTAGCCGGTGCTGGCCGGCCCGCTCAGGCGGCGACCATGCTGTCGGGTTCGGCCTGTCGCGGTTGTTGTGGATGCTGCTGAGCGTGCTGCTCGCGTTGCCCCAGCTGTTCCAACTGCGCCAGCTGCTCCGCCTGCAACTGCGCCAGCTTGTCCTTGACCTGCTGGCCCCAGGTGTGCGAGTTGGACAACTCGATGCCCACCATGGCCTCGTGCCACTCCGAGTGCTGCACCGTGTGCCAGTTGCGGCCCAGGCGGACCGCACCCTGGATGTCCATCAGCACCACCATCGAGCCGTCGATCAGCGGCGCCGTCAGCTTGCGAAAGCCATGCGAGCGGATCAGGCTGGCGGCTTGGACATCGCTCAGGCCGTCGAGCATGTCGCGCAGCATGCGCGCCAGCTCCGAGGTGTCGCTCAGGGCGGTGTTCTCGGGGGCCAGGTGGGCAATGCTGCCGTTGTGCATCAGCATGAGGCCGGGGCGCACCACATAGGGGTGCGCCATGTCGTGGTTGACCTCGCCATATGTGGCGCGGCGCAGGTGCAGGTAGACCTCGGCGTCCACCGGCAGGCGCGCGTTGTAGGCGATCAGATCATCGAAGTGCAGCCCCCGCTCCCAGACCAGGCCTCGGCCCTGTGTCGCCCCAGCTGTCCCTGCTTCGAGGTGGAAGCAACCCCAGCCGTGGTGGTTGTACTGCCAGGCGTTCTCCAAAAAATCGTCGGCGATGCGGCGGCCGGCGGGCTTCTTGATGATCAGACACATGACGCTGATGGTGGGCGGAAAAGGGTGGCCGTTTTTTCGGGATGAATCGGACAATCCTTGAGCTGTTTCCGATTTAACGCAAGAAACGTTCCGGTAGACCCATAGTTGTGATCGTCATAACGGGCCAGCCGTCTGCAAGGTTGACACTTCTCTGTTAAGTTCGCGCCTCCATGTTTTTCTGCACACCGAGATCCGAGGAGAAGCGCACTTGACCCGCCTGAACGAACGCCTGCAAGCCCTCAAGCCCGAGCAGTTCCAGGGCATGCGGCGCGGCATCGAAAAGGAAAGCCTGCGCACCACCTCAGAGGGCCGGCTTGCCCTGACGCCCCATCCCCGGGCCCTCGGGTCCGCGCTCACGCACCCGCACGTCACCACCGATTTCAGCGAGTCGCAGGTGGAGCTGGTCACCGGCGCGCACACCAGCGCCAGCGGCTGCCTCGACGAGCTGACCCGCATCCACCAGTTCGTGCACCGCGTCATCGGCGACGAACTGCTGTGGGCCGGCAGCATGCCCTGCCTGCTGCCCCCCGATGCGCAGATTCCCATCGGGCAATACGGTCGCGCCAACATCGGCCAGGCCAAGCGCGTCTACCGCATCGGCCTGGCCAACCGCTACGGCCCGCGCATGCAGACCATCTCGGGCATCCACTACAACTGGTCGCTGCCGGGGCTGTCCGACGCCGACTACTTCGCGCTGATCCGCAACTTCCGGCGCCAGTCTTTCTTGCTGCTGTGGCTCTTTGGCGCCTCGCCGGCCGTGACCAAGTGCTTCGTCGAGGGGCTGCCGCACGGCTTGCAGCCGCTGGGCGACGACACCCTGTACCTGCCACATGCCACCTCGCTGCGCATGGGCCGCCTGGGCTACCAGAGCGATGCGCAAAGCGCGCTGGCCGTCAGCTACAACAGCCTGCGCGGTTATGCGTCGTCCCTGCAGGACGCCTTGACGCGCCCCTATCCCGCCTACGAAGCCATGGGCATCCGCGATGCGCAAGGCGGCTACAAGCAGCTGTCGAGTTCGCTGCTGCAGATCGAGAACGAGTTCTACAGCACCATCCGCCCCAAGCGCGTGATCCAGCCCGGCGAGCGCCCGCTGCGTGCGCTGCGCGAGCGGGGCGTGGAGTATGTGGAGGTGCGCTGCATGGACCTCAATCCCTTCCTGCCCGTCGGCATCGACGCCAGCACCGCGCGTTTTTTGGACCTCTTCCTCATGCACTGCCTGCTGGCCGACAGCCCGCCGGACACGCCGGAAGAGATTGCCGCCCTGGCGCGCAACCAGCAGGCCACCGCCGCACGGGGCCGCGAGCCCGGCTTGCAGCTGGAGCGTGGCGGACAGCCCGTGCTGCTGACGGACTGGGCCCGCGAGGTGGTGGATGCGTGCCAGCCCATCGCGCAAAGGCTCGACGACGTGTTGGGCGGACAGGCTTACCAGCAGGCCTGGCAGGCCGCCGACGCAGCCCTGCGCGAGCCCCAAGGCCTGCCATCGGGGCGGGTGGTGGCCGCGATGACGCAGGACCCGGCCGCCTGCGGCCATGCGGGTTTCGTCCTGAAGTGGTCGAAGCTGGCGCGCGAGGCCTTGCGCCAGCTGGACCTGCCGGACGAGGCGTGGCAGGCCTTCACCGCCGAGGCCGCCGCCTCCCTGGCCGAGCAGGCCGAGATCGAGGCCGCCGATGCCTTGTCCTTCGAGGCCTTCAGACAGGACTATCTCTCGCCGGCGCACCTTGTGGTGTGAGGCCGCCGGGGCGCGGTGGACAACGCCCTTGAACGGTTCGTGTTGAACGCGATTTAGGGTCATTCCCGCCCCTCGGATGGAGTGTGCGGCATCCATTTTTCCTGTCACCCGGGCAGACAATCGTTGCGAGCCGTCCCACGCAAGCAACGACCTCTTCTCAACAGGGTGCCCCACATGTCTTCCTCCCATGCTGCCAGGCTGATCGCCCTGGCGCTGAGCGCCAGCGCCACTTTCGCCTGGGCCTTGCCCGCAGGCGTTTCCTGCAAGGTCACGCCGACCGCGCCCAAGTCCGTCTTCCAGAAGGCGTACGAGAACCTGATCTGGGGCAAGTGGACCGCCTTCGATGAAGGCGATGTGCAGCTCAGCGGTCTGGCCGCCCCCGATGCCAGCCCGCGCTACCACTACCTGATGAAGCGCCCCGGGCCCCAGCCGGCCACGGACAAGCCGCTGCTGCTCTTCCTGCACGGCTTTCCCGAGTTTTCCTGGGCGTGGGAGAGCTGGTTGCAGAAGTTCGGCACGCAGTACGACAGCGTTGCCATCGACCTCAAGGGCTTTGCCGCCTCGTCGCGCCCCGGCGAGGTGGCTGCCTACGACACCCAGCGCCTGAGCCATGAGCTCGATCACCTGGTCGAGTGCCTGGGCTACAAGCAGGTCATCCCCATCGCGCACGACTGGGGTGCGGGCCTAGCCTGGTCTTATGCCTTCCAGTATCCACAGCGGCTCAAGGCCATGGTCATCCTGGCCACGCCGCATCCCTATACCTATTACCGCGAGCTGGCCCAGCCGGATTCAGAGCAGCGCCAGCGCAGCCAGTACATCATGGACATCCGCTCCGGCAAGGTGAAGGACCTGATCTCGCTGGCTGCCAGTGCAGGGGAGGGCGCGACCTCGCTGACGACCTTGCCGTTCTACAAGGGGGCGCGGGTCAACCGCTTGCTGGGGCAGGTGTTCACGCCCAATGCGCGCTTGAATGCGGAGCTGAACTATTACCGCGCGATGGAGTGGCCGACGCCCGAGAAGTATCCGGCGCTGCCGACGGCGGAGATGCGCCGTGCTTACGCCGTCAACGTGCCGACGCTGGCTTTCTGGGGCACGGGGGACAACTACTTCTCGCCGAAGTCGTGGGAGGGGGTGGAGGCGTTCGTGCCGCAGATCGAGGTGCGGCCGATCCCGGGGGCCGACCACTGGTTGGAGCACAACACGCCGGACTTGCCAGATCAGGTGATGGATTTCATTGATCGGGTTGTGCGTTGAAGGCGCTCGTATCGAGGTGAGCGGTCAAAGCTCAAGCGGAAGCCGGCGCTTCAAGATCGGCCCCTTTGTGGCGGGCCGACGCCATGTTGGTCGGCGGTGTTTCGCCGGGTGCAGTGGCAGGCACATCGTTGCGCACCAGTTGGACGTTGTCGCCTTCATACCGACGGCGCCAACGGAAATATCCCTCGGGCTCCCATGAGCCTGGGATCGGATCCCTGCCAAATATCTTTACTTTGTCGAATGGGCGGAAGCCTGCATAGGAGTCATGGCAGTAGTCCGCGAACAATGTGGCTGCAGCCGGATCAACAGGCTTCGCCGAGAGCACGTTGGTGTAAATATCGGCTGCCTCAGTGCGCATCTTGCCAACACGCGCATCGGCATTTTGTTGTTCGATGCTTTTTGGATCATCGATGCTATAGGGAGAAAACGAGATGGGGTTCAGGTGGAGATGGAGTGCTTCTGCATCCCTTAAGAGCAAACGATTCGCACCAGTCAAGTCCTCGCGATCCGACGCGTTGGCGCGTGAGTGCCACGGCAAAGAAAGATATTTGTGGCGGACCTGATAGCGCCAGGCTAGGTAGTCAAACATCCATTCACGTATCTGCCGGGATTGCTGATGGGCTTTTAGTTTCATGAAAGCGGAGAAAGCGCCTAGAGATTCATCCGAGATCGCAAACGGATCAAATTTGCCATCTGCAGCGCGACCACTATCCAAAGGTACTCTGGCTTGCAGCGAAGCCTCGTACATCGCATTCAACGGGATTTGGGAAAGCTTTTCCTCGTCTTTGCCATGCGGGCCGCGACCTTGATCGTGCGGAGCGTATCCCCCTCCCACATCCGAGTGCATGCCGGGAAACATGAATTCATGGCAGTTCGTGGGGAGCTTGCCATCATGCTGGATCAACTCGACTGGGAAAGAGCCTCGGTTTTCATGCATCGCTACGAAGTGGACGCAGTTTTGAACTTGCTCCGGAATGCGCATCCACTCTGGCTGAGCCCATGAGCAATGCCCGTTTTGTCCTAGCCCCATTGAGGCTGGGAGACCGACTGACGCAACCGTGTCGAACAGGCCGAGGAAGCGAATCTTGGTCGGGACACCGCAAAGCTTGCCTCCTTCGAAGAGTTCCACCAACCAGTTTGTGAACACGCGCGCCTCAGCTGCCCCTCGAGAGAAACCGTATATGTCGATGAAAATCTCGGTGATCTTAGGCTTGCCCACCTCTGACATCTTGGTGTGAGTGTCGCGGCATGCACGCTTGAGGTAGCGCTGCCTTTGGGGTGCTGTGGCGTTCCAATTCAGCAGCAATCCACCGCTAGTTTCCATGTTCACACGGCGCAAGGCGGGTTCATCGTCATGCGAAACCAGCGGGGTGAACTCGGGTCGACCATCTCTTCCCATTTTTTGGTAGCGCTTGCCGTTGCGGCAAAGGGCTTTGATGGTGTCGTCAGGTGTGTACGGGCGCTGGTTTGGAGAAATGCTCCGATAGATGGCATTGATGATTTGGAGTAGTCCAAAGTTGATTCGACCATCACCGCCTTTACCAAACGCCTCTCCGAGCGTTGCTGGCTTGTCCTCGCCGATATCAGGGAACGGGGTGCCGACGCCAGGAATGTAGACACGGAAGTAGCCGTCGAGTGGGGCGTCCGGGTAGGCTCGAAAGAGTCGTGCGACATTGCTGTCTTTTTGGCGTTGCAACTGCGTTTGACCGTGCCCCGGCTCTGACCAGTGTTGATTATTGCCAGTGCCATCAAAGAACACGCCAACATTCAATGCAATTTCACATCGATGTGCCTGAGGTTCAATCTGCGGAAGAACAGGCACGATGCCGAGTGTTGCGCCAAGGGGGTGCGCCGCAATGACGGTGTTATTTGTGCTTGTCACCAGAGTTCCCGAAGAGAATCTTGCCGTTGGTGTTCCTTGGCCAGGGATGGGTTTTCCACGGTTCCTTCCGTGAAATAGGATCATGGGTACCGGGATAGTCCGGGCTATAAGGGGGCACATTTGCCAAGGTAATGCGCACGGCGCCATCAGGCAGGAAGTGAACGTACATCGTTCCTACCTCGTCATATTGATCAACGGGCACTTCAGCTTCATAGGTCTGAGAAGTGCGCTCTTTCCAGTTGGTTACATTCCATTCGACGTGCACCTTCAGGCCGGGGCGCCATTTGCCAGGTACGACAACGCAGCAGACCAGACTGCCGCCTTTGCCTGCTTGTGCTCCATTGTGGCCATTGACCCAAAAATTCTGCACGCTGAGATGATCGACTAGATGATCTATGCCAGTAAGACCGACTCCGTGGCCTTCTTCTTTACCAAGAGCCTGGCATGCAGTCAGCCCCCACGTGAGCAGAATGAGCAGCACACTCCTGAGGTGCTGGATTAAAGGTGAGCTTTTCATCTTTGATTCACTTTGTGGGTTCGCCGGTGTTCCGCTGTCAAGGATGTGCGGCAAGTGCCATTTCATAGCTCGTTTTGATGGCATGGGTGTACCACTCATCATCATCGCCAACGGGCTGCTGCGACAACAAAAACTTCAGCATGCTCACCTGCACCGGGTAGCGCTCTTCTTGAACGGATTGAAGCCAGCCACACAGGCGTTGCGCACGCATGTACTTCTGACCATACGAAAGTGTTTGTCCGATGCCAGGCTGGCGCTCTGTCACCGTCTGGAGTAACTGATCCGGCCAGCTTCGTTGGAGCAAATCATCCAATTGCTCATTCGACAACCTTGATGCCACACTCATCGGCCACAAGCTATCGGCATAGAGGGGAGCGACGTCATCCCTCTCGATGGCGCAATTCTTCATGTGGCGATCCGTATAAGCCCAGCGGTGCACTGGCCCCAAAAAGGCGCGTTGCTGCGGAGCCGTCAGAACCGGCCACAGCGAAGTCAGGGACCGACTGTCGGCATAGCGCAGGAAGTAGCGCTGACCGTCTTGAGTGTGGAGGTAGCGTAGCGCCTTGAAGTGCCTTGTCAGGCTGTCGAGGTCAGCTTGGGTATCTAGCCGGGCGACGGACCATGCACGCGCCTCATCGGCTTGCAGTTGCACTGCAAACGGCTCAAAAGAACGGCACGGTGAAATGAGTACCGGACCGACATGCTTCGCCTGTTCATCACCTACATCGTCATATAGCCAGCGCACGTGTCGCGCATGTGCCAGGTGCGCTTTTTCCGCGGCGACCAAAGCGCACGCATCAATGAGCCAGAAGCTGTTCGATCCAGGTATGGGCATCATGCTGGTACCAAGGGAGAGGCTGCTTTGGCAGCTCGCAGGAAGCAGGGCAGGCAGAAATTGGATTTGGGCATGTCGGGGGCGGGGGTCTCGGCTGTGCCAGGCCCAACCATGCCCTTACTCCCAGCCTTCACCGTAATCGTTCCCGGACACTGCACCGTCAACTGCCCACCTTCGATGGTGATGCTCGCGCCACCACTCACCGCCAGCGTCACCTTCTTGGCCGCCGCAATGTCCACCACCCCCTTGG
>CAYPUS010000097.1:0-1831 GCA_964413815.1 uncultured Aquabacterium sp.
ACCGGCAGGCTGAGGCGCTGCTCGGCGGCCGGGTCGGGCACGGTGACGTCGACGCGGAACAGATGGGCGTGCGCGTCGGCGATGGCGATGCGGTAGCTGATCATGGCCGCCATTGTCACTGTGTTGCCTTGGTGCGCCACGCTATCCTCGAAACCCCGGTCCTCGAACCCTGGAGCCGAACGGAATGGATGCCCTGCTGCTGGCGCGCATGCAGTTCGCCGCGAACATCACGTTCCACATCCTCTTCCCGACCATCAGCATCGGCCTGGGCTGGCTGTTGCTGTTCTTCCGCTGGCGCTGGCTCGTCGCCGGCGCAGGCGACGCGAAGCAGGCCTGGCTGAACGCCTACCGTTTCTGGACCAAGGTGTTCGCGCTCAGCTTCGCGCTCGGCGTGGTCAGCGGCATCACGATGAGCTTCCAGTTCGGCACCAACTGGCCGGGCTTCATGGAAAGGGTCGGCAACATCGCCGGCCCCCTGCTGGGGTATGAGGTCCTGACCGCCTTTTTCCTGGAAGCGGGCTTCCTGGGCGTGATGCTCTTCGGCCATGACCGCGTCTCGGAACGCACCCACATGGTGGCCACCTTGCTCGTGGCATTCGGCACCACGCTGTCGGCCTTCTGGATCCTGAGCTTGAACTCATGGATGCAGACGCCCCAAGGGTTCCACATCGTGGACGGCGAGTTCTTCGTCACGAGTTGGTGGGAGGTGGTCTTCAACCCTTCTTTCCCCTACCGCCTGGCCCACATGATGCTGGCCTCCTTTCTGACCGTGAGCTTCCTGGTCGCGGGCCTGTCGGCTTGGCAGGTGCTGCGCGGCACCGCGACGGCCGCCTCCGGCCGCAGCCTGCGAACCGGCCTGACCATGGCCGCCCTGCTGATTCCCGTTCAGATCTTCGTGGGCGACATGCATGGCCTGAACACCTTGCAGCACCAGCCCCAGAAGATCGCCGCCATGGAGGGCATCTGGCAGACGGAACGGGGTGCGCCGCTGCTGTTGTTCGCCTGGCCGGATGAGGCCGCGCGCAGCAACCGCTTTGCCGTCGGCGGCCGCGCCGGCGCCTCGCTGATCCTCACTCATGACCCGGATGGCGAAATCCAGGGCCTGAATGAGTTCGCCGGCCGGCATCCGCCTGTCGCGCCGCTGTTCTACGGCTTTCGGATCATGGTGGGCATGGGCGTGCTGATGCTGCTCGTCAGCTGGTGCGGCTGCTGGCTGCTGCGCCGCGCGGGCTGGCGTGCACAAGGACTGCCCCGCGCCTTGCTGTGGACGCTGGTGGGCATGACCTTCTCAGGATGGCTGGCCACGGTCGCCGGCTGGTGGGTCACCGAGATCGGCCGCCAACCCTACATCGTCCACGGCCTGCTCAAGACCGCCGAGGTGGCATCCAGCACACCCGCGCCCTACATCGCGCTGACGCTGACCGCCTATGTGTGCGTCTATCTGCTGCTGATCGTGGCCTATGTGGCGGTGCTGCGCTACATGGCCGAGCACCCCGTCGAGACGGTGCACAAACCGCCCATGGCATCGAGCAAGGCCGTGGCCATTGGCGTATCGGGCTCACAAGGAGAACAACCATGAGCGATGCAGGCAGCTGGGCGCACACCGTGCCCGTGATCTTCATGGGCCTGATGGGCCTGGCCATGTTCGTCTACGTGGTGCTCGATGGTTTCGACCTGGGCATCGGCATCCTCCTGCCACGCGCCGGCGACGACGCGCAAAAGGACCGCATGGTGGCCTCGGTGGGGCCCTTTTGGGATGCCAACGAGACCTGGCTGGTGCTGGGCGTGGGCATCTTGCTGATCGCCTTTCCGAAGGCGCATGGGGTGGTGC
>CAYPUS010000097.1:1841-8333 GCA_964413815.1 uncultured Aquabacterium sp.
GCTTCCCGTTGGCGCACGGCATCATTTTGGGCGAACTCTATCTGCCGGTGGCGCTGCTGCTGGCCGGCCTGATCGTGCGCGGCGTGGCCTTCGACTTCCGCGTCAAGGCGCGCGACCAGCACAAGCCGCTTTGGAATCGCGCCTTCTTCGCCGGCTCGCTCGTTGCCAGCCTGGCCCAGGGCTGGATGCTGGGGCGTTATGTCACCGGCTTCGTGGAAGGCTGGCTCTACACCTTGTTCGCCGCACTGATCGCGCTGGCGCTGGCCGCCACCTATGTCCTGCTCGGCGCCTGCTGGCTGGTGATGAAGACCGAAGGCGAGCTGCAGGACAAGGCGCTGCGCTGGGCCCACAAGGCCTGGTGGCCGATGGTGCTGGGCATGGCCCTGATCTCGGCCGCCACGCCATGGGTCAGCGCCACCGTGCGTGAACGATGGTTCGCCATGCCGCAGTTCATCGCGCTGGTGCCGATCCCGCTGGCCACGGTGGCTCTGCTCGTCGCGCTGCGCTGGGCGCTGGGGCAGCCTCGCATCCGGGGCGATCTGTGCTGGCTGCCCTTCGTGCTCAACATCGGGGTCATGCTGCTGGGCGCCTTCGGCCTGGCCTACAGCCTCTATCCCTTCGTCGTGATGGACAAGATGACGCTGTGGCAGGCTGCCAGCGCCACCGAATCGCTCAATGTGATCCTGTTCGGCTGCGCCATCACCGTGCCGGCCATCGCGGGCTACACCGCCTTTTCTTACTGGGTGTTCCGGGGCAAGGCCACGGACCTGAACTATGGCTGAGCCCGCGGGCGCGCGCCTTACTCTTCGAAGACGAAGGCGGACTCATCTTCATCGCTGTCTTGCGCAGCCTGCCGATCCAGGCCGGCCTTCAAGCCGCGGGCATCGTCGATCAGGGTCGACACCGGCTGCATGCCCACCAGACGCCACCCAGGAGGCGGCAGCGCCGACACATAGCGCTCGCTGAAATACAGGCCGCTGCGCTGATGGTTGATCCACAGGCTCAGGCCCACGCCCGTGAGGTACAAACCCACGATACCGGCCAGCAAACCCTTGCGGTGCGCCGGCATGATCCACACAAGGTGCGACCAGATCAGCGCGCAGATCAGGGCGCTCGTCACCAGTTCGGTGGCGCGGGACAGGGCCGGCCAGTCCATCGCATAGGCCAGCAAAGGCAAGGCCGCGGCCAGCGCCGTCCAGGCCAGGCTGAAGAGCAGAACCAGGCGCAGGTGCACCTTGAAGTCCAGGCGCCCAAGAAAGAGCTTGTTGCCCAGTGACCAGAGCAGGGCCCAGCCCATGGTCAGGCCCAAGGTCCCCAGGCCGGCGCTGATGTAGGTGTTGGCGGGCGTGCCGGGGTTGTTATCGAGCCACCGATCGAACAGCTGCGCCAGCACCGCGGCCAGCAGCAGCGGCAGCACCAGACGCCAGGCCGGCTCCATGGGTGCCGGCCCCGCGATGGCCGCATGATGCGGCGCCAATGGCTGCTCGGGCGCCAGCGCATCGGTGGCCAGGCGCAGGCGCCAGGTGGAGGTGCCCATGCGCCAACTGCGGATGCCCGCCTCGTCGGCGGTCAGCGTCGCCGTCTCGCCGGCTGCCTTGAGGCTGTGGCCGCAGACCTGGGCGCCATTGAGCGTCTGCCCCAGCTTCAGCCGCGGCTCGCCATCGACCAGATCCAGCTCGGCGTGATGCGGCGCCAGGAAAGGGTCATCCGGGACCAAGTCGGCATCCAGGGCCCGGCCGATGCGCACGGGCCAGCGGGACACCCGCATGCTTTGCAGCACGTTGCCGTGCCGGTCCAGGCGTTCGATCAGCGCGAGGCTTGCTTCACTGCGGCGCTCGCCTTCGGCGTGGAGGTCCATCCATATCCCTTGAGGTAAAACTCGGCCAGCTTCAGGGCATTGCCATGGCTGACGCCCTTCGCGTCGAAGCGTCCCTGCATCCCGTTGGTGTCGTCGCTGACGGCGGCCACCAGCACGCTCAGGTCATACAGGCCCGGCAGTTTCTTGTAGGCGTTCATGCACAGCACGGCCCGCAGCGGCAGGCCCTTGGCATCGATGAAGCGTTCGCTGCAGTGGGCCGCGGTGCGCTGCATGCCACCGCCGAAGAATTCATTGCGAAAGCTCATCGAATACTGGCGCGCGAAACGAAGCGGCCCCAGCTTGTCGCCGTCGTAGATCTCGTGACGCGTCGTGATGCTGCCTGTGTAGAGCCCGTCGCTGATGAACACGGACTGGTTCATCGAACACTCCGAGCGCTCGAACTCCAGGCCCTTGCTCTCGGGCGCGCTGCTGTTGCCCCAGCAGCGCATGAACACCTCTTGCGGCACCGGCACCTGATAGCGCGCATGGCCGGCAAAGCGCCAGGGCTGGGCCATGAAGCGCCGCGTCAGCTCTTCCTGATGGGCCGTCAGCTGACGCGAGAGCTCGGGGTAGGCCGCGGTTTTGATGGGTTTGGCCTCGGCCGCCCGCGCGACGAGGTCCTGCGCGAAGTGCGCCGGCACCAGGAAGCTCACCTGCTGCCCATCCATGCGGGTGGCGACGTTCACACCCATGACACGGCCTTCGCCATCGAGCGCCGGGCCGCCGCTCATGCCGGGATTGAGCGAGCCACTGAAAAACACCGAGGGATGAAAGCCACGATCGACCAGCCCGTTGTAGGTGCCCTCGACCACCGCAAAACCGACATCCAGCGGGTTGCCCAGCGAGAAGATGTGTTCGCCCTTGCCCATGGGCTCGCTGCGGGGCCGAAAGCGCATGCCTTCGACGGTGGGCGTTGCGGCGGCGCCTTCGGATGCAGAGGCTGATCCAGGCACAGACACAGGCCTGACCACCGCCAGATCATGGGCGGCATCGAAGGCCAGCAACTCGAGCGCCCCCTGCCTGCCATCCACGCCGGCATAGGTCAGCCGGTAGCGCTGCGGTTGCAGGGCCATGCGGCTGACCACGTGGTAGTTGGTGACGATCAGCCCGTTGTTGCCGACGAAAAAGCCCGACCCCACGGAAGCCTGACTGCCCTGCCCGCTCAGCAACGTGCGCACCTGCACCAACTGGTGCTGCGAGCGCTCATACAGGTGCTGGGCGGATGAGGACACCGGGGCCGATGAGGCAGCCGAAGCAGTCGCTGATGCCACGGCCGGGGCCGCAGCCGCTGACGTTGCCGCGCCCCCTGCAGCCGCAGGCGAGCTCGGCTGTGCCGAGGCAGCCCCCGCCAGCAAGAGGGCCGACCACATCAGCCCGCAATGCACCCGGCATACAGCGCCGTTGCCGAAAGGCAGGAAGCGAAAACTCATCAGACCATTCTAGACGCGCGTCCATGAAAAAACCCCGCGCACGGGCAACATGCGCGGGGTCGGGAGCCGCCTGTGCAGCTCAGACGCTGTCGGCGATGCGGCGGCCCGATCCCGGCGGCGTGCAGGTGTAGGTCACCTCCTGACCTGCGGTGCGGGCCAGGCCACGCAAGGCCGCATCGCTGCGCGAGGTGCCGTCTGCAGCCACGAAAGCGCTCTGGCCGATGTTGTAGAAGTAGCCGCGGCGCGTGCCGCCTTCCACCACGGTGGCCACCAGGTCGCACTCGGTCACGTTGCCCCCCAGTTCCTTGGAGACGAACGGGGTCCGTGCCCGCTGGATCAACAGGTCGATGCGCGCATTGGCCTGGGCGCTGTTGCTGGACGTCAGCGTGACCTGCTGACCCACGATGGGTGCCAGGTCGCTGTCGAAAGCCATCATCAGCTCCACCACATCGCGCCGGGTGTTGTCACCATTGACGCCGGTGGGGAAGCCCGTGGCGCCCATGTTGCGGAACACCTTGGCCGTGAAGAAACGGAACAGCGTGTCCACCGCGCCATCGTGCGTGAAGCCGTAACCACGCACCTGGTCACCCGTGTGGCCCGTGCCGGGCTGGGCAAAGAAGTTCATGGCCGGTGAGCCGAACATGCCGACGCGGGTGTAGAGGTTGCGCAGTTGCGCGATCTTCACGATCTGCGGCAGACCTTCGAAGCTTTGATCGCCACCCGTGCCATAGAAGCCCTGCGCGGGATCAAGGCGGTGACAACTTTCACAGGTCTGCGAGGTCTGGAAGGTCGCGGTGTTGATCAGCTTGATGCCATCGGAAGGACGGCTGCCCATGTAGAAGTCCATGCCGCGCTTCTGGGCTGCCGTCAGCGAGTTGTCCAGATTGCGCACGGGGTTGGGCGGCATCAGCACATTGAGCTGGAAGTCTGCGAAGCGCTGCATGGCGTCGCGGCTCATCTTCTCGGGATTGCCCAGCAAGCCTTCAAAGGCCACGTTGAAGTGCAGGAAGGACAGGTTGCTGTCTTTGGACGCCGAGCCGAAGTCGCCCACCGAGCGATCACCACGCCAGTGCATGGCGCCGTGGTTGCGCATGCCCCGCAGGGTCTGCGTGGTCATCGGCCCCTTGAGCGGATGGAAGTCCGTCGGCTTGTCGCTGCCGTTGATCTTGCTCTGCACCGCGAACAGCAGCTTGGCGATGGGGAACTGAATCGGATCGGTGAACTTGCCGGGGATCGGGCTGGTGGTCACCTTGTCCTCGGGGTTGCCCAGGTCCCAGGCGATGCCGTCGTCATCACCGAAGATGTGGCAGGACGCACAGGACGCTTCACCATTGGCCGAGGAGCGCTGCGCGTCATAGAGCAGCGGACGGCCCGCGACGATGGCGGCCGGCTCGGGATTGGGCAGGGGGGCCTTGGCCACTTCCGACTTGCTGGCCAGGTCCAGCACCTTGACGGCATTGTCGAAGCGGGTCATGACGTACATGCGGCCGCGCGACTCGTCCAGGACCAGGCCGCTGGGGCCGCCGCCCGTCACATTGATGTGGTTGGCGCTGGCAGTACGGGGATTGAAGGTGTTGTTCTCCAGCTCGCTGGTGTTGTAGACGCCAATGCGGCTGGAGCCGTAGGCCGCCACATACAGGGTCTTGCCATCCTTGGTGATGGCCATGTCCAGCGGCATCGACAGGCTGTGCTGCTTGGCCGTGGCATCGAAGGCCGGGTCATGCACCAGCTTCGAATAGTCGATGTGCTTGTTCAGATGGCGCGGCTGCACGCTTTGCCCATTGATGACGGTCACGCGGGTCAGCGCGATCTTGCCTTGCACGGTGGTGGCGCCATTGCGGCCCGATCCTTCGAATCGCGTCGTGTTGTTGGCCTCGGTGTTGGTCACGTAAAGGCTGCCCGTCACCGGATTGGCCACCATGTTGAACAGCACCGTGCCGACACCCGCATAGGCGGTCTTTTCCGTCAGGGTGTTGGCATCCACCGCGAACACGTCCTTGTCGGGCAGATTGAAGGGGATGGCCTTGGACCAGTCGCGGCCCAGTTCGTCTTCCCACTTCTTGGTCGCGTTGTTGTATTTGACGATGAGACCGGTCTCGGGCGCCTGCTTGCCTTCCTCGTTGGTCTTGGGTCCGGGCAGCCCGCCGGGGTAGCTCACGCCCTTGACGAGGCAGGAGCGGGTCGTGTTGAAGCCGTTGCAGATCACGTCCTCGTCGGCCGTGGCGGTCTGGTTGCCGGACTTGAAGGCGGCCACATACAGCGTGTTCTTGTCAGGGCTCACGGCCAGCGCCCGCGGCGTGTCCGCGAAGAAGCTCATGATGCGGATCGGCTTGCCGCCGAGCTCGTTGCCCAGGCTGGCTGGGCTGAAGACCCACACATCGGCCCGGCCCACGCCGGGGGTGGTCAGCTGGGGGTTGCCGGCGCCTGGCACCGTCGCGATCGAGGGATGCGTGAGGTGCTGGCCACGGTGGGCCGTCGTGATGAAGGCCTTTTGGGGCGAGCCGGCAAAGACGATGTCGCGCGGTTCGTCGCCCACGAGCAGCGTGCGCACCACGCGAGGCGTGCCCTCCAAAGAGACGACGCTGACGCTGTCAGACAGGTGATTGACCACCCAGACCTCGTTGTCGGTGCGCGCGGCCACCGCCACCGGCTCCATGCCGACGGGCACCCGGGCGATCAGTTCCAGCCCCGCTGCCGTGATGCGAAACACATCCAGGGAGTTGTTGGGCGTGTTGACGGCGAACAGCTTGGTGCCATCTGGCGATTGCGCCAGGGGGCGCACGTGCCCGCTTTCGAATGCGATGAAGGACGGCGATGTCTGCGCGAAGGCGTGCGTGGCGAGCAAAGGCGCGGCAGCAATGGCGGCCGCCTGGAGCGCGGCACGCACCGCCCCAAGTGCTCGGCCGCCTCTTGTGGTGGGACCCGGCATGAATATCTCCTAGAGGTTGAAACGACAACGCCAAGAACTGTCAAAAACTTGTCAATTTGTCCGGAGTGACTGTAGGGAGCCAACCCAGGGCAGGGAAGGAGGACATCACCCGGGCGCGGCGCCAACCCCCGCATTCAGGGGGGACAAAGCAGGGACGAGGCGCCGCCACGCGCTTGCGGTAAACCCTAGCGACTCACATTTATCGCGTCGCGTTCATTTCGCGGTTTTCCGGTCTATTTGAATGGCCCCGCCGTCATATCTCCAAATACCCCCTG
>CAYPUS010000097.1:8343-10163 GCA_964413815.1 uncultured Aquabacterium sp.
CCCTGTCCATATATCCCTGCTATAAGTGGTAACCCTTCATATCGGGGGAGACAAGGTAACGAGTCGTGTCTAGCATTGTTTTTCATACTCCAGAGGCGGTATGAGACCAATCCCTAGCGTATCTCTCTTCGGCTTTCTTCATACAGACGGACAGCCAAGGCTCGGCGCCGCCGTCAATCGTCCGTATTCCCCTAAAACAGAGTCACGCGCCGTCAATTTCTTCGCCGCGCGCCACCTGACCCACAACAAAAAGCTGATTCATCAGTCCGTAGTTTCATTTCTACCGACTTGAATATGCCAATTCCGAAAATATGGAAAGGAGGAACCAAACCAGTCAAACCGGAAAAACCATGTTCAGTTGACGACCCGCGGGTACGGTCTATATGGGCGTGCATGACCGCGGGAGCCATTACCAGAGGCGCGGAGCCCATCATCGATGCGCCTTGGACCCCAGAGGCAAGCATGAAAAGCATCACCTTCCGCTTTCAAGGCAAAAAAATCGAGATCATTGACCGCCCCCTGACCTGGATGAGCCAGGATGAGCTGGCCGCCCTGCAGCAACGCCTGCGCACCGTGGCGGCCGCCCGCTTCGGCTACGAACCCCGCTATTCCTACTTCAGCGACACCCGCTTCTTCGCCGACAAGGTGATCGTCATCTGCAGCGACGCCAACGGTGAGCGCGACCATTGCTTCTGCGCGATGTGCCACCTCGGTGAGCATGCCGGCCGGGCGGCCATCCACCTCGGCTCGGTGTTTTCGGCCAGCGAGAACAAGGGCTACCTCAATTACCTGTATACCTTCGGCCTGATCTTCGTCGCATTCAAAAATGGGCTATTGAAGAAAATCTACGTCACCAGCCTGACGCACACACCCAAGATCTTCGGGATCGTCTCGGACGGTTTCGAAAATGTCTTTCCTGACGCGAACCCGGACAAGGCACCGTCCGCCACCCACCTGGCCCTGCGCGACCGGCTCATCCATCACTACATCGAAAAGGAATGGAACCTGCCCGAGCCGGTGTCCTGTCAGGACAATTTCGTCATTCCCTCCTTGAGGCGGCAGGCCGACGGCGAAATCATGTTCCCCGATACTGCCGAAACCGTCCCCAAATACCGGTCCGAGCAGGTCAACCAACGCCTGCTGTCCCTGCTCGACTACCAGCGTGGCGATGAGATCCTCCAGGTCGGCGAATTATGGGTACCGTACAGCCTGCCCAAGAAGATATTCAACGTCTTCAAGAATGCGGCCAAGGCACCTCGCGCGCGCGTGCCAGCAACGGCCACGGCCAAACCCGCCTGGCTGGACCCTGCGCAGCCGCAGGCTTGAGCGGCACGTCTCAAAAAGCCCCGGTGGCGGGGAACTTTGTTGCATTAGCACTCTCTGAACAGGAGTGCTAACATCACTCAGAAGGATTGAGGAAAGGACCACCATGACCGTGACCACTGCCCTTGCCACCCGTGACCCCTGGAGCCTGGTGCCCTCGTTGGGCAACCTGGACGCCTACATTCGCGCGGTGCAGGCCATCCCCATGCTGGAGGCCGACGAGGAGCAGGCGCTGGCCCGCCGTCTGCGTGATCACCAGGATCTGCAGGCCGCCAGCCGGCTCGTGCTGTCGCACCTGCGTCTGGTCGTCTCGATCTCCCGCCAGTACCTGGGTTACGGCTTGCCCCAAGGCGACCTGATCCAGGAGGGCAACGTCGGCCTGATGAAAGCCGTCAAGCGCTTCGATCCGGATCAGGGTGTGCGCCTGGTGAGTTACGCCATGCACTGGATCAAGGCCGAGATCCACGAGTACATCCTGAAGAACTGGCGCATGGTCA
>CAYPUS010000098.1:0-9951 GCA_964413815.1 uncultured Aquabacterium sp.
AAAACTCCTTGCCACACGGGAGGCGTCCATATAAGCACCGCAGGGCAGTCCCGCGAAGCGGGACCACCAACATAGGAGCCCGGCCAGACGCCGCCCCAGCCCCGCCCTGCGGTCCCCCGCCAAAGCGCTCCCCGCTCGGCATGAACGAACCAACGAACCAACCAAGCACCGAGAATCTTCAGGCCGAAGCCAAATCCGGAAACTGCTGCACCGGCAACACCAAAGTCACCCGCGTGCCCTGACCAGCCTCACTGTAGATCGCCAGATCACCATGCAGCTTCTGCGCACGCTGCCGTATCGAGCGCAAGCCCCTGCCGCTGGGCGCCGCGGCCATGTCGAAGCCCTTGCCATCGTCCTCGATGTGCACACACACCTGATCAGGCAGCCCCGACTGCTGCACCAGCGTGGTCTCGATGCGCACCCGCCGCGCATCCGCATGCTTGAGCACATTGGTCAGCGTCTCTTGCATGATGCGCAGCACCTGCAGTGCGCAAGAGGGCTCCAGCCAAGGCAAGGAGGGCAGATCCTGCACCGCCCACTCCAGCTTGAGCCCGGCGTGTTCCAGCCGCTTGCCCAGTCGATAACGCAGGGTGGCCAGCAAGGCGACCAGGTCGTGCCCCACTGGCTCCAGCGAATCGATCACCAGCCGCAGATCGTCCACACATTCACGCAGGATGCTGGCGACCTCCCTGGCCTGCAAGCGCCCTTGCTCCACCAGCACCAGTGAGGACATCAAGGCCGAGCCCAGCCCGTCGTGCATGTCGCGCATCAAGCGCTGGCGTTCCAGCAGCAAGGCCTGGTCACGCTCGACCTCGCGCAGGCGCGCATGCTGCATCTGCAGCTCGGCCTCCCGCGCGGCCAGGCGTTCGGCCAGCGAGGCGCTGAGCTGCTCGGTCTCGTTGATGGCCGCCACGTAGCGGCGCTGCACCGCATACATCAGGCTGGCGAACAGCAGCAGCGTGCCGTAGGGCAGCAGGTAGATGCTCTCAGGCGTGACCAACTGGGCGAGCAGCGCGACATCATGCGCACCGGCCATCATCGTGAGGATCAGGGCCGTGCTGATCACGCGCACCGCAACCAGGCCGCCGGCCCGCCAGGCCTGCCGCGAAATGAGCAGCGTGATCCCCGTCCCGACGAAGGCATTGACGAGCTGGTAGAGCACGCCCAGGTCGTCGGCATGGGGCCACAGCGGCATGGCCACCACCGTCATCAACAGCACATACCAGGGCAAGGCCTTTTCAAGCCAGGGCAGGCGGTGGCGGGTGTCGATGCGCAGCACGAAGAGGTAGACCAGCCACATCACCCAGCTGATGGCCAGGTTGACGATGCTGGCGTACCAGTGGGCCAGCACCGGGTCGTCGGGGCGGTGCAGGGTGTACTGCAGATTGCACACGCACCAGGCCAGGCTGGCCAGGGCCAGCAGCAGGTGGGTGCGTTCGATGGGCCGCGCCAGCCAGAAGGCGAAATAGAAGGCCGCCATCAGCAGCAGCACCACGCTGCTGGCCTGCGGCATGGTGAGTTGCAAGAGGATGCGCCGATCCAGCGCCGGTGTGACGCTGGTGGCCGGGCCGACCACGATGCCCGAGATGGAGGCGCCGTAGGTGGAGCGGCGGATCACGCCGATGCGGATGTCCAGCGTCTGGCCCTTGTGCACACGGGATGGATCGAGGCGCACGGCCAGGGGCTTGTTCCAGGTCATGCGCCAGTCGTCCAGGTTGTTGGCCACGGGCTGGCCATCGACCAGCATCTGCCAGGCGGCGCCCATCACCCGAGGCACGTAGACGAGCAGGGCCTCGTTGGCGGGAAGATCGGTCGGGACGCGGTAGCGGACGCGGAACCAGGCCTGGAAGAGACTGGGGTCCTGCTGGTGGACCGAAGGGCCCTCGGGCGGGATGTGCCGGGGCAGTTCGACGGCTTGCCAGCAGGCCGTGGGAAAGGCCGCCGCGTCGGCGAAGACGGCGCTGAAGCCGTCGCGGTCGTAGCGCGTTTCTGCGGTGTGTTGCAGGCAGAAATCGGCGGTGTCGAAATGCTGGGGGTCAGCGCCGGGGGCCTTGTGCCACAAGACGATGTAGGTCAGGCCCGCCAGCAGCAGCACCGCCATCCAGCCCAGCAGTTGGTGGATGAACCTGGTCATGATCGTGCGCCTGGTGGAGGAGGTGGAAAAGAGGTGTCATGCAGGCAGTCTTGGGCATGGCACCTCCCACCGCTACCCCAAGGAGTGGGTGCTCCTTCCTTTTGGGGTGGCGCGGGGCCGTCTAAAGGGGTGGCCCACAAGAGCCAGGGGCTGAGGGACGTCAGGGATTGGGCGTCAGCAGCACGCCCTGCATCCGTCCGGTCGCATCGCGCATCCAGCCGATGATCAGACCCTTGTCGTTGATGCGGCGGGCGTCGACCAGCACCTGGCCCGGCGGCAGGCTCACCAGCCCGTTGAGGTCATGGCGCACGCCGTCTTGCCAGAGGCTGGCCCGGCACCCCCGGATGTCCAGACCCCATTCGCAATGCGCCCCAACAACCTGCCCGGCCGCGTTGACGCTGTGGCCTCGGCTGTCGTGGCCGGGGTCCGTCTGCAGGCCCTGGGCCTTGCCCTGGAACCACAGGTAGGCCTGGGTGACGCGGCCTTCCAGGGGCGACCAGTAGGCCCCCGTCACATGGCCGGCGCTGCTCAGGCCCGAGGCGTAGACATGGTCGACAGGGCTGGCGATGTCGCGCAGCGTCGTGACGCCGCCGGCCAGGTGCCAGACGATGACGCCGGATTGGCCATCGCCGCCATAGCGGGCCTCGCCCAGCGCCATCTTGCCGTTGAGCGCGACGGGCCGCACCGCCACCGCCCCAGCGGTGGGCAGCACCTGAGCCTGTCCGTCTCGCAGCAGGAAGGCGTATTCGCCGTGCTGGTCGGCCAGGCGGGCGCGCCCCAGCACCCAACCCTGGTCGTTGATGCCCACGGCGCGTGCCGAGTCGAAGGCCGGCAGGCTCGCCATCCGGGGCGCAAGGTCGATCGGGGGGGCATCGGGCCGGCTCCACATCACGGCCCGCTGGGCGCGCTCGGCGTTCATGCCGGCGTAGCTGCGCCCGACCATCACCCCCTGGCTGTTGATGTCGCTGACTTCGCAAGGCAGGTCCCAGGTGGCGCTGGGCGCCAGGACGGTGTCCAGGCAACTCAGGGGCTGGGGGGCAGGCAGCTTGGCCTGCCAGAACACGGCCCTTGGCTGGTGGTCGGTGTGACCGTCGACCAGGCAGGCCATCCACTGGCTCAGCGGACAGCGCCGGGTGATGGTCGATTCGCCCAGCACCAGGGCGCCCGAGGGGGCCAGCACGTGGGCCAGGGTGGAAGGGGAGGCGGGGCCGGCGCCGAGCGCGCGCAGGCTGTAGCCAGCGGCGGCGGCGTCCTGCACGGCCGGCAGGGCCAGGTTCAGGATGGCCAGCCAGGCCACGGGCAACTTCTTCAAACAGCGTCTCCAGGTCATTGCCCGGCATTATTTTGGGTTTCCAGGAGGCGGCGTAAACAATGGTTAACGGCGCCGGGGCCCGAGCCCGGCAGGCGATCCGTGAAGTGGGGCACATAGTTGCCGCTCTTTCGGGCATTGCGGTGGTGCGCAACCCTCAAGCTGTACGCCGAGCGGTCGATGACGAACGAGCCGCATCACCTGACGGAGTTTGACCATGGGTCACATCACGAATGCCCAAGCACTGCGCGAACAGCTGATGGCACCGCAAGCGATCGAGCGCGTTCACGCCATGCACGCATTGGAGCTTGAACTGGAAGAAGCGCCTGCCTGTCCCGTGGCAGCGGAGCTGGAGGCTTTCACCGCCCGTGGCATCCCCTACTACGCTCCGGATGACCCCCACTACCGTGAGTGGGTCGCCAAGGCCGTGACCTACTGGGAAAAACTGCATGCCCAGCCGCATGCGCCCGTGCCGTCCATGACCGCGTCGAAGGTGCGCGGCGGGCACAAGGGCAAGGTCCGCCTGGACTGACCGGCCCCTCGGCCGGCATGCCGCCGCCTCAATGCGCGGCGGCCTGCGCCCGGACTTCGAACAGCCGCGACTGCCCGCTGTAGGGCCTGACCGGCCCCATCAGCGCACGGGCATCGCCAAAGTGCACGATGCGGTAGCGGCCAGGCGCCGTGCCGCTCGGAATCGTCCAGCTGACTTCGGCCTCCGACTCGGCCGCGAAGGTGCGCCGCCAGTGCAGACGCGTGGACCAGTCGCCATCATCGGCGACCATGCGCCATTGCCCATCGGCCCAGCGTTGCACCTCCAGGAAGGTGTCGTTGCGCCGCAAGTTGTTGCGCGGGTGGCCGCTCTGGAAGCGCACCGAGACGGTCTGGCCGATTTCGTAGGCGGGCTGGGCGTCCTGGCGCACATCGCCAAAGCGCTTGCCGAAAGCCGGCATGTCCATCACCACATTGCGTTGCAAATTGAACTGGCCCGCGCTGTGATCCGGTGGCTGCGGGCCGTTGGGCGTGGGCCGGCCGGCGGCCATGTCCTGGGCCAGGCGATCGAGTTCCTGCTGGTAGGCCGCCTGGGTGTAGGGCCCGAACAGCGTGCTGCCGCCCTCGTAGTCCTGCAGGCTGTATTCCTCGAAAGTGGTCACGTACTGGGTGTAGGCGTTGGTGTAGCCCATCACCAGCACCTGCCGGGCTGACACGCCCAGCGTGCGCGCGAGCTGGCGGCGGATGCGCCAGGCGGCCATCACCGTCGGCTCGGCCGGCAAGGTGGCGATGTGCAGCGGGCCGATGCGCACCAGATGCACCGGCAGGATGTGCGGCACCCAGGCGCCGCCCACCGGCATGTCGCCCACCGGCAGCGCGACCTGCTTGACGCCATGGCATTGCCGCAAAGTCTCCGAAGGCCAGGTCAGCACGGTGCCCAGCGTCTTGACGAAGGGGTTGGATTCGCCTTCGCGCGCGATGCCCGGGCCCGGGCCATCTTCCTGGCTGCCGGCGGCGAAGCTGGCGCCCAGCGCCGCGGTGCAGGTGGTGTGGGGCTGGCCGTCGGGGCTGTATGGGGCCTGGACCGTCACCCGGCTCATGTCGACATAGCGCATGCGGTGATCGATGCCGTGCGCGGCAGCGCCATCACCCGCTGGGGCCGCCTGGGCGGCGCGCGCCAATTGCAAGGCCTTGTCGAACTGCCTGAGCCCGATCAGGCGGGTGTTCTCGAACTCGTCTTCCGTGGGCCCGCTGCCGGGCTTGAGGTTCAAGTTGGGCGTCATGTCGCCCGGGTTGGTCTGCGCGAAGGCGGCCACGAAGGGGGCCTTGTCGTGCCGGTAGCGCACGCCCGCATGCTCGTGCTCCCAGTGCCAGGCCGCATAACCCTTGTTGTCCCCGCTGACCAGGGTGTTGCGGTTGCTCATGCTGGTGCCGTGGGTGGCGAACAGGCTCAGGCTGCCCACCGGCTTGCCGCTTTGGCGAAAGCTCAGCACGGTCATCAACGGATCGATCTCGTGCGGGAAGGCGGCGCGGTCTTCTGGTGGGTTGAGGCGAAAGGCGAGCGGCGAGCGGTTGCGGCTGGCGTTGTGCAACTCGCCTTGCTGCAAGAGGATGTCACCGGGGGCCAGGCGGGCATGGGCTTGATCGATGGCCTCGACGATGCCGTCGACGATGGCCTGGAAAGTGCGGGGCTGGAAGCCCAGGATGGTGATGTTGTAGAGCGCGTAATGCGAATAGCCCCCCGGCCCGGCATGCGTGTGGGTGGCGCTCAGGAGCACGTTCTCGGCCGAGTAGCGCTGACCGTGGCGCGAGGCCAGACGCTGAAGCACGGCCTGGTGCACCGCCTGGGTCAGCAGCGCTGTGTCGGTGATGACGATCACGACCCGCTTGTGCGTGGCCGCATCCTCGATGACAAAGGCGCGCGCCCGCAGACGCAGGTGGATGCCGGCCGTGCGCTGCTCGGGCACGGCATAGCCCATCATGCCGATCTCGGCAGCCTCGCCGGTGATGTCGGAGATGCCCACGCCGAGCAAGTATGGCTGCTGCGTCGGCGCAGGTGCGAATGCGGGGGCCGCCATGGCCGGCCGCGCGATGGCGCCGAGCAGGAAGCCCGTGAGGATGGCTGTGCAGAGGGTGGCGGCATGGCGCGCGAACACGTGATGCATGCGCATGTCAGGCCTGGGCGGGAAAGACCGGCCACATCGCGGTGATGTGCCCGTTCTCGTAGACGGCGATGTCGCCGAACTGCTGCAGCACGGCTTCGCTCTGCGTGGGCCGCAGGAAGACGAAGTCATCCGGGCGCAAGGCCTGTGCACCCGAGCCCAGCAGCAGCTGCTGGTTGGACGAGGGGCCGATCAGGCCGCTGGCCTGCAAGCCAGCGGGCGCATGCGGCTGCGCCAGCCAGTTGCCGCCGTGGATGTAGATGGCCTGGCGCTGGTTTGGATCCCACCACTTCAGAGGCCGGCCCAGGGCCTCGACCCCATGGGGCGGCTGGAAGTCGCCCACCTTCAGGACCGGCGTGGCGATGAAGGCCGCGGGCTGCATGGCCGAGAGCAGTTCGGTGTCGAAGTCGGAGGGCTTGACCAGGGCCGAGCCCACGGCCACTTCATTGGCTGGCCCTTGGCCGTCATGCAGGCGAAAGTTGGGTGAGCCACCGGTGTTGAAGATCGGTCCGGAGTCGGGCGCGGGCAGGCGGCTGCGCAGCATGTGCTCGGCAAAAGCCTGATAGGTGCGCAGTGCATGCTGGTGCGCATCGGCGCGCAGCGTGCCCACATCGGGGATCTTCTGCGTGTGGGCGTCGTAGCCCATCAGACCGGACCACTGCAGCATCGGCTCGGCGCGCAGCAGCGCCACCATGGCCTGCAGCGTGGCCAGGTCGGCCACACCGCCCCGGTGCAGGCCGACGTCGATCTCGATGTTGACCCGCATGGGCCGGGGCTGGCTGCGCGCGAGCTGCCCGTATTGCACGAGCCGCTCGGGCGTGTCGACCAGCCATTGCACCTGCCGGCTTGCATCGAAGCCGGATGAGGTGGGCGCCGTTTCCAGGAAGCGCGCGGCCGCGCGCACCGGCAGGGGCTTGCCCAGCAGCACATCGGCCTGGGGCTGCTGACGCGCCAGCAACTGCAGATAGGGCAGGTTGAACACCATCTGCCGCTGCGTGCCGGTCAGCCGGGCGGCCTCTTCGAGCAGGGCCAGGCAGGGCAGCGACTTGTTGACCAGACGCAGGGCCATCCGGCCGTTCACATGTTGTTTCACTTGCGCGGCGTTGGCGTGCAGGCGGGCCCGGTCGATGACGAGTGTCGGGGCGGCGATGCCGGCCGCTTTCAGCGCCCGGTCGATGCCTTCGAAATAGGCTTGCCGGGGGGCGCCGCGGTCATCGGGGCGCAGGGCGAACAGGCCGGCTGCGCCCAAGCCAATGGTGGCGCAGCCCAGGATGCGGCGTCGGGTCCAGCGGGTCATGTCGTTGTTGTGCACAGCAAAAGGCGCCAGGCGCGGCGCGGCTCAAACAAAGAGTTGCTTCAGATGCGGGTTGAGCATGCGACCCTGCGGGTCGAACTGCTGACGCACGGCCTGAAAGTCCCGCCAGCGTGGGTACAGCGCGGCCAGGTCCGCCTGACGCAGGTCATGCAGCTTGCCCCAGTGGGGACGACCCTGGTGCGCGCGGTAGATCGGCCCGCAATCCTTGACCAGGTAGTCATGGGCCTCGTCGGCGGCGGCGTGCACGGCGATCGAGCAGCTGTCGCGGCCGTGGAAAGGGCTGAGCCAGGCGCCATCGCCCTGGATGAAGCGGAACTCGATGGGGAAGAACACCTCGTTGTGCTTCTCGATGGCGCGGATGATCTCGCGCAGGCAGGCGATGCCCTGCTCGCGCGGCACATGGAATTCCGACTCGTTGAAGCGCATGGGCCGCACCGTCGACAGCAGGCGGTGCGCGCGGTGGCGGGCCTCTTCGGTCTGGTTCGGATCGATGAACTTCTGCGCCACCCACTGGCGCAGCTTGGGAAAGCGCCCCAGCCAGTCGCGCAGCATGCGCAGGTCGTTGAGGAATGCTTCGTCGGCCGAGTTGGGCAGCACCAGGTCCTGGCCGGTGTAGACATCGTGCGCGATGGCCGCGCCGTAACCGGTGAACGGCAGGTAATAGAACTCGAAGTGGCGGTGTTGGCGTGCCAGGGCGGGCGCCTGGGCCAGCAACTGCTCGATCGGTTGCAGCCAGACCCTGCGTTGCAGGTTGTAGGCCGGCAGCACCCGCAGCGTGACCTGTGAGACCACACCCAGGCTGCCCAGCGAGACGCGCGCCGCTGCCAGCATGTCGCGCTCCTTCTGGGTGCCGGCTTCGCTCAGCGCCACCACCGCGCCATCGGGCCGCACAATGCGCAGGCCGACGATGTCGGCATGCAGCGCAGGCAAGGTGGCGCCGGTGCCGTGGGTGCCCGTCGCGATCGCGCCGGCCAGGGTCTGCACATCGATGTCGGGCAGGTTGCGCAAGGCCAGGCCTTGCTCGTCCAGCGCGCGTGCCAGCACACCCAGCCGGGTGCCCGCGTGCACGGTGGCCGTCATGGCCTGCTTGTCGATGGCGACCAGACCCGAGAGCATCTCCAGCGAGACCATGGCACCCGACGTCGGCACCAGCGGCGTGAACGAATGGCCTGCGCCCAGCGGCCGCACAGGCCCCGTACTGTTGCGCATGAACTGGCGCAGGGCGTCTTCGCTGTCGGGAAAGGCGATGCTGGCGGGGCTGGCCTTTTGCAGGCCCGACCAGTTCTGCCAGGCCGCGCTGTCGGCCGCTGTTGACTTGGAGGATGCGGCCGCCGAGGATGCGTGGGCGGCGGGGGCATCGAGCAGACCCTGCTCGAGCATGAAGGCGCCCAGCACCGAAGCGGCCGACGCCGCACCGGAGGCCAGGAAGCGGCGGCGCCTCGGGCTGGCGCAAGGAGGCAAAGCTTTGGTCATGGGGGCATGTTGTCTCATGAGAGCGGCCCGGCGGCAGGCGCAGCGGGCACCTCTTCGCGTGGCGGGTGAACCCTTGGAAAAGGCGCTGTGCCCTGGCGCCAGCGGTCTGGATTTCGTCCCAAAAAACACTGCTTCATATTAAACACAGCGTTATGAGAATATGCTGGGCGCCGTTCCCACCTGATAGATACAAACCCTGTCGGTGCCCCATTGAGTTGGGGCGAACCGATGCGAGGGATCGAGGAGAGCCGGTCGTGGTCACACAGACGCCCAAGGAAGTGCGCAAACAGCGCGAGGCCGAGCAGCGACGCAAGGCCATCATCAAGATCGTCCGCAAGTTGATCCGAAAGGGCGGGCTGGGCGATGTCTCGCTGCGCAAGGTGGCGGAGCTCGCGGGTTATTCCACGACGGTTGTCTATTCGCTCTTCGAGGACAAGGCCGCGTTGATCGCCCAGGCGATGGACGAGGACCTGCTGGAGCTGACGCGGCAGATGCGTGCGGCGGCCGCCACCAGCGAGGCGCCGCTCAAGCGCATCCGCGCCATGGGCCGGGCTTATGTGCAGTTCGGCTTGAGCCATCCGGCCGAATACGCTTTTGTCTTCATGCAGCAGCGGCCGCATGCGCCCAATGAGGTGGCGCGGGTCAAGCATGGTGATCCTTCGGAAGACCCTTACGCGCTGGCGCGTTCGCTGTGGGCGGAGCTGGCGGCGACGGGCGCGGTGTCTGCGCGCAGGGAAGACCTGGACCTGATGACTCAGATTTTCTGGGAAGGCAAGCACGGGCTGACTTCGCGGCAGCTTGTGATGGGGCCGGATGACGAGTGGCTGCCGGCGCTGCAGATGGACCGGCATGTGGATGCCATGCTCGATGTGCTTCTTGCGGGCATCTTGCATCGCTTCAAGCCGCAGGATTAGTGTTTGTTGCTGGTTGCTGGTTGCTGCGTGCGGCGGCTTGAGCGCTTTGTCGAGGCAGCGCAGGGCGGGCTGGGGCGGCATCGGGCCGGGCTCCTGCGGGGGTGGTCCCGCTGCGCGGGACTGCCCTGCGGTGCTTATATGGACGCCTCCCGTGT
>CAYPUS010000099.1:0-9925 GCA_964413815.1 uncultured Aquabacterium sp.
GCGCGGTTTCTTCGGCTGGTTCAACCGCTTCTTCGCCAAGACCACCCACGGCTACGAAGGCTTCATCGCCAAGCTCGTGCGCCGTGGCGGCCGCATGCTGATCGTGTATGTGGCGCTGGTGGCCGTGGTGGGCCTGCTGTATGTGCGCATGCCTTCGGCCTTCCTGCCCAATGAAGACCAGGGCAACCTCGTCGTCAACGTGCAGCTGCCGCCTGGCGCGACCACGCAGCGCACGGAAGCCGTCATCTCGCAGGTGGAAGACTACTTCCGCAAGCAACCCGAGGTCGACGCCGTGGTCGGCGTGGTCGGCTTCAGCTTCTCGGGTACGGGCCAGAACGCGGCCCTGGCGTTCGTGACCCTCAAGGACTTCGAAGAACGCAAGGGCGCCGAGCATTCCGCTCAGGCCGTGGCCCAGCGTGGCTTTGGCGCGCTGATGGGCGTGCGCGATGCCTTCATCTACCCGCTGAACCCGCCGCCGATCCGCGAGCTGGGCAATGCCACCGGTTTCTCTGTGCGTCTGCAGGACCGCGGTGGCGTGGGCCACGATGCGCTGCTGGCCGCGCGCAACCAGCTGATGGGCATGGCCTCGCAAAGCAAGATCATCACCGGCATGCGCCCCGATGGTCTGGAAGACGCGCCGCAGCTGCAGCTCGATATCGACCGCGACAAGGCCTATGCCTTGGGCGTGAGCTTCGATGCGCTGGCCACGACCCTGTCGACCTCGCTGGGCTCGTCCTACATCAACGACTTCCCCAACCGCGCGCGTCTGCAGCGGGTCGTGGTGCAGGCCGATGCCGATGCCCGCATGCAGCCCGAACAGCTGCTGCAACTCAACGTCAGCAACAACCGGGGCCAGAGCGTGCCGCTGTCGTCCTTCGTCTCTGCACGCTGGGTGACCGGCCAGATGCAGGCCGTGCGCTACAACGGCTACCCGAGCATGCGTCTGTCGGGCGATGCCGCACCGGGCTTCAGCACAGGCCAGGCGATGGCCGAACTGGAGGCCATGGCGGCCAAGCTGCCGGCAGGCATCGGCATCGAATGGACGGGCCTGTCGCGTGAAGAGCAGCTGTCGGGCTCGCAGGCCACGACCTTGCTGGTGTTCTCTCTGCTGGCGGTGTTCCTGTGTCTGTCGGCCCTGTATGAAAGCTGGTCCATTCCCTTTGCCGTGCTGCTCGTGGTGCCGCTGGGCATCCTGGGCTCCCTGCTGGGCGCGAACATCCGAGATCTGCCCAATGACGTCTTCTTCAAGGTCGGCCTGATCACCATCATCGGCCTGTCGGCGAAGAACGCCATCCTGATCATCGAGTTCGCCAAGGACCTGCAAGCCCAGGGCAAGGGCCTGCTGGAGGCCACGCTCGAAGCCTGCCACCTGCGCTTCCGTCCCATCATCATGACCTCGCTGGCCTTCATCCTCGGCGTGCTGCCGCTGGTGGTGGCCACGGGCGCCGGCTCGGCGAGCCAGCGCGCCATCGGCACGGGGGTGATGAGTGGCATGATTGCCGCCACGGTGCTCGCGGTGTTCTTCGTGCCCGTTTTCTTCGTGGTGGTGCGCCGCTTCTTCCCTGCGCGTCCCCCGCGGGCCAATGAGGCAGACAAGGCCACCACATGAGCGATCCCAAGATGAGCGACCCCAAGATGAGCGATCCCAAGAGGCGAGACATGATTGTTGAGAGCAAGAACCTGGTGCGCTCCGCCATTGCGGTGGCCGCCATCCTGATGATGTCGGCCTGTTCGCTGACGCCCGATTACCAGCGCCCCGAGATGGCGGTGCCGGGCCAGCTGCCCGCGGTCGAGGGGGCCGCATCGGCCCCTTCCGATGCTGCGGCAGCCAATGCCGGCGCCATCGCGGATCTGCCTTGGGCGACCTACTTTCCGGACCAGCGCCTGCAAGGCTTGATCAAGCTGGCGCTCGAGCACAACCGCGACCTGCGCGTGGCGGTGCTCAATGTCGACCAGCTGCGTGCGGCCTACCAGATCCAGAACGCCGACCGCTTCCCCACGCTCAATGCCAGCGTCACGGGCACGCGTCAGCCTGCCGCGACCCCGCCGCATGACGTCAGCACCACGGTGCAGGGTGGTCTGACGGTGGCGGCCTATGAGCTGGACCTGTTCGGCCGCGTCAAGGCGCTCACCGAGGCTGCGGCCGCACAGGTGCTGGGTTCCGAAGAGGCGCGCCGCGCCGCGCACATCGGGCTGGTGGCCTCCGTGGCCAACACTTACTACGCGCTGTGGGCCGACCGCTGGCAACTGGCCCTGGCCGAGCAGACCTTGCAGACCCGTCAGGACTCGCTCAAGCTGCTGCAGCTGAAGTTCGACAACGGCGTGCTCAATGAACTGGACCTGCGCTCGGCGCAGTCCCTGGTGGAAGCCGCCCGCATCACGCGCGCCCAGGCCCAGCGCCAATGGACGCAGGACCTGAACGCGCTGCGGCTGCTGCTGGGCACCACCGTGCCGGCCGATCAACTGCCGCCCGCGCCCGCGCTGACACCTGTCAGTGGCACGACCACTGCCGGCGCCTCAGGTGCCCAAAGCACCGGCGCGACCCCGGCCGAGCAGATCGTGCAAGACAGCCTGTGGCCTGATCTGAGCGAGCTGCCGGTGGGCCTGTCCTCCGAGGTGCTGCTGCAGCGCCCGGACATCGCCCAGGCCGAGCAGCAGCTCATCGGCGCCAACGCCAACATTGGCGCCGCACGCGCCGCACGCTTTCCCCGCATCAGCCTGACGGCCAGCGCGGGCGTGATCAGCGATTCCTTGTCGGGCTTGTTCGACGACGGTCGCAGCGCCTGGAGCTTCGCGCCGTCCTTGACCCTGCCCATCTTCGATGCAGGCCGCGGCAAGGCCGGTGTCGATGCGGCCGTGGTGCGCCGTGACATCGCGCTGGCCCAGTACGACAGGGCCATCCAGACAGCCTTCAAGGAAGTCGCGGATGCGCTGGCCGCGCGTGCCACCTACGCCGAGCAGGCCGATGCCCAACTGGCCCAGGCCAGGGCCGAAGCGGCCCGCATGCGCCTGTCGACGCTGCGCTACGAGACCGGTGTGGCCAGCCAGCTCGATCTGCTGGATGCGCAGCGCGCGCTCTTTGCCAGCCAGCAGGCTTTGATCGCCGCGCAACTGGCCCGCCAGCAGGCGCACATCAGCGTCTACCGGGCGCTGGGCGGTGGCTGGCGTGCGGCCGATCAGCAGTCCGCCGCGACTTCGACCGCGCCCTGATCCCGCTTCAGCTGGTGTGACGAACAAAAGCGCTCGCGAGAGCGCTTTTTTCTTTGGCTGCGCGCGAAGCCCGATAATCCCGGATGTGAACACCCATGCCCTGACCTGGCGCGAGCGCGGGTCGCTCTACCTCGATCTGATCCGCTGGAACCGGCCCCAGGGATGGCTGCTGCTGCTGTGGCCGACGCTGTCGGCGCTGTGGCTGGCCGCCGAAGGTTTTCCGGGTTGGCCGCTGCTGCTTGTGTTCACGCTGGGCACGATCCTGATGCGCAGCGCCGGTTGCGCCGTCAACGATGTGGCCGACAAGGACTTCGACCTGCACGTACAGCGCACGGCCGCGCGGCCCATCACCAGCGGCCGCCTGTCGGTCAAGGAGGCGCTGGCCGTGGGCGCGGTGCTGGCCCTGCTGTCTTTCGCGCTGGTGCTCACCACGAACCTGCCCACGATCGCGCTGTCCTTCGGTGCGCTGGCCGTCACCATCCTCTATCCCTTCACCAAGCGCTTTCTGGCCATGCCGCAGGCCGTGCTGGGCGTGGCCTTCAGTTTCGGGATACCCATGGCCTTCACGGCCGTGCAGGCGGCACTGCCGCCCGTCGTCTGGTGGTTGCTGGCCGGCAACCTGGCCTGGGTGCTGGCCTATGACACCGAGTACGCCATGGTCGATCGCAATGACGACCTGAAGATCGGCATCCGCACCTCGGCGATCACGCTGGGGCGCTTCGATGTGGTTGGGGTGATGGCCTTCTATGCCCTGTGCCTGGCCTGCTGGTGGCAAGCCGGTGAGATGACGGGGCGGGGCACCGCCTACCAGGTCGGCCTGGGTCTGGCCGCGGCGCAGGCGCTGTGGCATGGCTGGCTGATCAAGGGGCGCGAGCGCGAGGCGTGCTTCAAAGCCTTCCGGCTCAACCACTGGTTGGGTTTGGCCGTGTGGTTGGGGATCGTGGCCGATCACCTCTGATCGGCCACTGTTTGCCGCCTGCCGCCTGCCGCAGCAGCTTCGGCGAGTTCAGGCCTGCATGCTGCGGCGACGGCGGCGCACTGCCCAGCCGAGCAGCCCCAAGCCAGTCAAGGCCATGGCGCTGGTCTGTGCTTCGGGCACGGGCGAGGGCGTGGCCACCACAGCCATCTTGAAGGCGTAGTTGTCCACGTTCAGGATGCCTTCCGCAAAGTTCATGCAGGACAAGGTCTGACAGCGCGGGTTGGTGGTCGAGGGCAGGGCGTGGTAGGCACTGATCAGATCGGCGCGCAGCAGCCATGCCGTGTTGCTGTCGTCGCCAGGGACTTCGGGCATGGAATCGCCTTGTGCGCCTGGGCCGAACCCCACCCAGCCCGTTTGGCTGAGGCCGAGAATGGTGGCATCTTCGGTGAATGCCAGCCTGGGCGACCAGCCATTCACAAAAGCGGTTTCTTCAGCACCATTGTTCCAGCTGGGGAAGAAGAAACTGTTATCAGCCGGCAGGGCGGCCACATACCCCTTGAACTGCCCAAAAGCCGTGGCAAACGCCGCATCCGTGGGCGCCACCTGTTCGGCGATGTTGGCGCCAAACGCCCATTTGCCCTTGTCGGCCACGGCGATGCCCCAGGTGTTGCCGAGCGGGTCCACCACGCTCACGGCGTTCTTGACCTCGGTGCGGAACTGGAAATCGAAGCTCGACTGGGTGATCGCCACGGGGCTGCCGGTGGCCGAACCGAAGACGACGGACACACTGGCTGGCGCCACCATCGTGCAGCTGGCGCTGCTGCAATCCCATTCGAAGGGCGTTTCCACCAGCGTGACGTGGCTGAAGGCCGAAGGGAGCTGCGCCGTGTCGAAGCTCAGGTCGAGGAACTGGCCTGACACCGTCTGGATGGCAGCGTGAACGGGGGTGGTGGCGAGCAGGCCTGCCAGCAGGCCGCCGCCGAGGGCGGCCAGGCGGCCGGCTTGGGTCGGGAACAACAACATCTTTTTCTCCCTGGCTCTTCGAACCAGTACAACTGTGGACAAGCGCGCACCCGGGGGCGCTGCTTTGGCGTTTTTGATTTCGTCTTCATTGTCCACCGGGGCTGGCCTGCAGGCGCGCAGCGCGGGCCCCTTGGCACGGGGGGCGAGGGGGGGCGTTCCCCCTTGAATCGGCGCCCGAAATCCCAAACCCTCAGCGCCCGAACTCGTCCCCCAGCTCGGCCGCCCGCTGCTGCGCCGCCCGCATCGCGGCGATGAACGCCGTCTTGACGCCGGCCCCTTCCATGCTGCTGAGCGCCGCATAGGTGGTGCCGCCCTTGGAGGTGACGCGTTCGCGCAGCACCGAAGGCGGCTCGCTCGATTGCGAGGCCAGCGAGGTCGCACCCGCGAAAGTGGCCAGCGCCAACTGGCGCCCCTGCTCCGCGCTCAGGCCCATGTCCTGGGCGGCCTGCACCATGGCTTCGATGAAATAGAACACATAGGCCGGGCCCGAGCCCGACAGGGCGGTCACCGCATCGAGGTCGGCCTCCTGTTCAACCCACACCGATTGGCCCGTGGGCGCCACCATCAGTGCGATGTATTCGCGCTCACCGGGGTTGACTTCCGGCCGGGCGAACAGGCCCGTCACACCCTGGCCCACCAGGGCGGGCGTATTGGGCATGGCGCGCACGATCCGGGGCGTGCCCAGCAGGCGCGCGATGTCGCTGGTGCGCAGGCCGGCCATCACGCTGTAGTGCAGGGCCTTGCCCGTCAGCGGCGCATAGGTGGCGGCCGCATCCTTGAACTGCTGCGGCTTGACCGCCCACACCACCACACCGGCCTGGGCCAAGGTGTCATCGGGACGCTCGGCGGTGCGCACCTTCAGCTCGCGGGTGAGGCGCTCGCGTTGCTCGGCGACGGGGTCGATCACCAGGATGCTGTCCGGTGCGCGGCCCTGGCGCAGCAGGCCGCTGATGATGGCGGTGGCCATGTTGCCGCCGCCGATGAAGGCGATGTCGATGGAGGTGCTGGGAGAGGTCATGGGCGACTCACGGTGGCAAAGGATCAGGGCGTCATCATGCCCGATCCGGGCGTGCCATCGGCCCTGCCTGGCCCGCGCACCGTCGCTCAGTGGGCGTCGCTGCTGGCCGGGGTCGCCGCGTGTCCGGACGCGCCGCCGGTGGCCTCTTGCAGCAAGGCGATCAGCCGCTCGGCCTGCAAGGGCTTGTGCAACAGGTGCACGCCGTCGGCCTGGGTCTCGGTGGCCAGCCCGGGGGTGACCTCTCCGGTCAGCAAGAAGGCGGGCAGGTCCTCGCCGAACTCGTAGCGCAGCATGCGCAGGGCCTCCAGTCCGTTGACCGACAAGCCCAGGCGGTGGTCGCTGATCAGGGCCACGGGCATTTCGCCCACGGGCATCTCGCCGCTTTCCTGCATCTGGACCACGGCCCCGAGCGCATCGTCGGGCGTCGCCGCCGCGGCGATCTTCCAACCGTGCTGCCGCAGCACGAAGGCGGTGCTGTCGAGCACATCGGGCTCATCGTCGATCAGCACGATCACCCCTTGGCCCTCGTGCGAAGGCTGCGGCGCAGCAACGCGGGGGGCACTGGAAGGCGGCTGCCCGTCCGATGGCCGATGCGCTTCATCAGGGGGGCGTGATGGCTTGCCTTCCACCCCTGCGCCGATGGGCACCAGCCGCGGCAGGCGCACCGCAAAGCACGAGCCCCGCCCGGGGCGCGACAGCAGGCTCACAGGCGTGGGCCCCAGCAGGCTCAGTCGGCGCACCACGGCCAGACCCAGCCCCAGCCCATCGCCGTTGCGCCGCGCCTCGTTGTGCGCCTGGAAATAGTCTTCGAAGATGCGATGCCGGTGCTGCCGTTGCACACCGAACCCCGAGTCCCAGACCTGGCAGACGATCGAGGCCCCGCGCACGCGCGCGCGCAGCCGCACCTCGCCTTTTTCGGTGTAGCGCACGGCATTGTTCAGGAAGTTGCGCAAGATGCGTTCGAGCACATGCGGGTCGGCCTGCACCCATTCCGAGGTGGGCTCGATCACCCAGCGCAGGCCCTTGCTGTCGCACAGCACCGAAAAATCATTGTCCAGCCGGGCCCACAGCGCAGCCAGGGGCAGGGCCTGGGCGCGGTAGTCGATGCGCTGCGCGTCGATGCGCGCCACATCGAACATCTTCTCGAACATGGTGCTCAGCGATCCCAGCGCCGTCTGCACCTTGCCAAGCAGGGCGCCGCCTTCCTCGTTGGCGACGTGGCCCTTGAGCGCGCTGCTCAGCAGCATCATCACGTGCAGCGGCTGGCGCAGGTCGTGGCTGGCCGAGGCGAAGAACTCGCTTTTTTGCTTGTCGGCCTGTTCGGCGCGCGCCTTGGCCTGGGTGACCTTGTTGATCTCGTCGCGCAACTGCAGCACCAGGTCGGCGTTCTCGTGGCGCAGCAGGGCGCCTTCGCGCAGGCGGCGGCTGATGATGCGCGACACCAGCAGGCAGGTGCCCAGCGCCCCCGTCATCACCACCGTCAGGAAGGCCGCATCGGGCGTGGGCTCGTAGGCCAGGCGCGCCGAGGCCAGCACCAGCACGGGCAGGCTGCCGGCGCAAGCCACGACCCAGTCATGCACCGTCACCAGCATGATGCTGTAGCAATAGATCACGGCCGCGCCGATGATGGCCGCGCGCCATTCCGGCGTGGCCACGCCCATCAGCGCCACGGCCATCAGGCCCCAGAGCAGGCCTTGCACCGCATGCCACCACAACAGGCTCAGGCGCCAGCGCACATAGCCCGAGGCGGTGATGCCATAGCGGCGGAAATGCCGGGCCATGGTCGAGGCGATCAGCCACACGCAACTCAGGCCCAGGCCGGGCAGCAGCCATTGCCAGCGGGGCAGCGGCCAGTCGTGGGTCAGCCACATCAGCACGGCCAGCACGACGAACTGCGCCAGGATCGCGCCAGGCGAGATCCGCCAGCTGTCCTGGAGGATCTGCAGGGCGATGCGGGCCTCGATCGGAGACAGGCCCCGAAGCGAGCGCCTCAGCATCAGGCGGTGTTTTCCGGTGCGGGGGCTTCGAGCGACGCTGGGGTGCCCGGCGCGCTGCTGTCGTCCTCATCGGCCGGCGCGGCGATGGCGGCGGGGCTGCGCGAACACAGCAGCACCAGCTGCGTGCGGCTGTGCACGCCATAGGCCCGGAAGATCGCACTCACGTGCAGTTTCACGGTTTCGGCGCTGATGCCCAGCGCGGTGGCGATGGCGTGGTTCGTGCAGCCTTTGAGGATCCAGTGCAGCACGTCCTTCTGCCGGGGCGTCAGGCGGATGGCACGCGGCGCGGTGTCGTCCTCGGGCGTCGGCCACGCGACGTCGGAGGGCGAGAGCAGTTCCGAAGGGAAATGCAGGCGGCCTTCCACCAGCGCCCGCAGGGCACTCATGAAGCCGTCGATCTCGGCCAGCTTGGGGATGAAGCAGGAGGCGCCGTGGTGGATGCATTCCAGGGCGAGCTGCACGTCGCTCTGTCCCGTGATGATGCCGATGCGTTGCGTCGGGGCGGCGGCGCGCACGGCCTGCAGGGTCGCCATGCCGCGGCTGTCGGGCAGGCCCAGGTCCAGCAGGACGACATCAATGGGGTCGTTCGCCTGGGTATCGCTGAGCCGGCTGAGCGTGCCTTGCAGGGTATTGGCCTGTGAGAATCGTGCGGCGGGGTCCAAGCCTCGGATGGCCTGCATCATGCCTTCACGGATGAGGCTGTGGTCGTCGACCAACAAATAATGGGGCGCTCGCGGGGCTTCCATAGAACACTTTCTGACAAGTGCCTGGATATTAGTGTTGCCTCATCGCTGGCCGAATAGGGCCGTACCCACCCTCAACATGGAGGAGCCCTCCGACACGGCGGCCTCCAAGTCGTGACTCATTCCCATTGACAGGGTATCCAGGGGTATACCCTGCAATATCAGGCTCTCATATATGTGCCGGATTTCCCGCAGCGCAGATTTTTGAATCTCCGGGTCATCACTGGGCGCGGGCAGGCCCATCACCCCTCGCAGCCGCAGGCGGGGCAGGGCGGCCACGGCGCGCGCCAAGTCCAGGGCCTCGGCCGGCGCCACGCCGCTTTTGGACGCTTCGCCACTGGTGTTGACCTGGATGCAGACCTGCAGATCCGGCAGGTCGCTGGGCCGCTGTTCGCTCAGGCGCTGGGCGATTTTGAGGCGGTCGACGCTCTGCACCCAATCGAAATGTTCGGCCACGACCCGTGTCTTGTTGCTCTGCAGCGGGCCAATCAGATGCCATTCGATCTGCTTGCGCAAATCGGCGAGTTCAGCGATCTTGTCGAGGCCCTCCTGGACATAGTTTTCGCCGAAAGATCTTTGACCTGCGTGAAAGGCTTCCCGGACTGTGGCGGCCGGAAATGTTTTCGTGACAGCCAGCAGCCGCACACTGTCGCTTTGGCGCCCAACGTCTGAACAGGCCTGGTTTATCCGTGTTCTCACAAGTTGTAGCTTGTCTGCGATCGTCGCCATAATCAGATTTATCAATTCATAGCCGGAACACCATCATCCATGGATATCACCCAACTGCTTTCGTTCTCGGTCAAAAA
Source organism: uncultured Aquabacterium sp. (assembly GCA_964413815.1). Lineage (GTDB taxonomy): Bacteria > Pseudomonadota > Gammaproteobacteria > Burkholderiales > Burkholderiaceae_C > Aquabacterium. The sequence continues at coordinate 9,717 of CAYPUS010000099.1, forward strand.
CAAGGCATCCGACCTGCACCTGTCCGCCGGTCTGCCGCCCATGATCCGCGTGCACGGCGATGTCCGGCGCATCAATGTCGACGCCTTCGACCACAAGCAGGTCCATGACATGGTGTACGACATCATGAACGATGCCCAGCGCAAGGTGTACGAAGAGACGCTGGAATGCGACTTCTCCTTCGAGATCCAGGGCCTGGCGCGCTTCCGTG
>CAYPUS010000100.1:0-9875 GCA_964413815.1 uncultured Aquabacterium sp.
CAAAGCGACGAGGCCCTGGATGACCTGCTGGGCCGCCTGCAGGAGCGCCGGCAGCAGTTGATCGGCCAGCATGGCCGCACGGTGCCGATGTTCGTCAAGATCGCACCCGACCTGGACGAGACGCAGGTGGGCGTGATTGCCGCGACGCTGCAAAAGAACGGCATCGATGGCGTGATCGCCACCAACACGACGATCGCGCGCGATGCGGTCAAGGGCCTGCCCCATGCGGAAGAAACCGGTGGCCTGAGCGGCGCGCCGGTGCTGGAGGCCAGCAACCGTGTGATCCGTCAACTGCGCGCCGCACTGGGGCCACGTTTCCCGGTCATTGGGGTCGGTGGCGTGATGAGCGCTGCCGATGCGCGCGCCAAGCGCGATGCCGGCGCCGACCTGGTGCAGATCTACACGGGATTGATCTACGAAGGCCCGGCGCTGGTCCAGGCCTGCGCCCAGGCGCTCAAGCTGGGCTGACCGCCGCCTTCGCGCGGGGCTTGCCATCCACGATGCGGGTGGCGTGCTCCAGCGTGAGCGCGCATTCCTTGGCCGTCAGGCCCAGGGCGCGCGCATAGCGCAGATAGGTCTGGTGCAGGGCCTGGGCGGCCTTGGGCGGCTCCAGTCCCACCGTGGCGACGATCTCATTGGCCAGGCTGGCCACGGCGCGCAAGGTTTCCTCGGCCGTGACCGGCGTGCGCACGGGGGTGGCCCGGCTCAGCGGCCGCGCCGCATGCTGAAGCCGTTCATGAAAGCCCCAGTGCTTGAGCACGGCCACACCCAGTTCGTCGACATTCACGCCCAGCACGGCACCGACCGCGGCTTCTTGTTGCATGCCGGGAATGGGCGCGCCACCCGGCTCGGGGCTGGGCTCCGGCGCCATCAGTCGCTTGATCTGGCCCGCTTCATCGGGGAAGTGATAGAGGATCAGCAGCCAGCCCAGCCGCTGGGACATGGCAGCGATGGACGCTTCTTCGTCGTGAATCGAGAAAGGTGCCATCAGCCGGGCGATGTGTCCGGCCAGGCAGGTCAGGCGCAACGCGGCGCCGAGATCGTCGATCGCCGCCGCGCCGGCTTCGCCCGCCAGGCTGTCCTGGGCGCCCAGGGCGCCGGGCCAGTTGCGCACCGAGCCGGCCACGCGGCGCAGGCCTTGCTGACCCAGCAACATGAGCGCACGCGACAAGGTCGTCACGCCATCGTCGGCACTTTGGGTGCGCACAGACGCGACGTTGACGGCGCGCAGCATCTCCCAGCACAGGCTGGGATTCTTGACGACCACGTCGACGAAGTCGTCGACGCGCAGGCTTTCTTGCGAGAAGGTGCCGATCAGCGCGCGTTCGGTGTTCGGCCGACCGGGCAGGCTGCCCACGGAATCGAGCCGGTCCAGCAGTAGCGCCAGCGGCCCGCCAGCATCCTCCGCATGGGTCTTGACCCAGCCCTGCAGTGCGCTGAGCAGCGTGCGGGCGTTGAGGTAGCGCTGGCGTTGTTGCCGGTCGGTGGCGCGGTTGACGATGGCGCGCAGCGTCTCGGGTACCGGGTGGGGCGTGGTCCATGGCAGGCGCACGATCTCGCGCCCCACCCGCTTGGCCGCATTGCCCAGGTCGGGCTCGTCCAGCGCCGGGTTGTTGGCCAGCAGGCGAAACAGCAGCAGGCCCACCATCAGCACGTCGCGCTCGGCGGCCGCGCGGGTCTCTTGGATGTTCAGTGGCGCGCGCTGGACCTCGCCTGGCTGCAGCGGCGTCAGGCCGCAGCCCATGCCGATGGTTTCGGCCCGGCCGGCCTTGTCGACGATCACGTTGTGCAGGCCGATGTCTTGGTGGACCGTGCCCGCTTCGTGCGCATAGGCCACGCCTTCGAGCACATCGCAGACCATGTGGACGGCTTCCAGCGGCGTCAAGGGCGGGCCGGAGCCCAGCCGTTCCGTCAGCGTCTGGCTCTGGCCACGCGTGTAGCTGATGAAGGGCCAGCCTTCATGGAGGCCAACCTCCAGCACCTCGGCCAACTGGGGGTGCTTCAGGCGGGCGGCAGCCAGCACGTCCTGCGTCCAGCAGTCGCGCTCCTTGCTGTCCTGCGGCTGCCCCCGCGGCACGCTCAGCAGGATCTCCTGCTGCAGGCGCGGGTCGTATGCCAGCCAGGTGCTGGACGCGAGGCTGCGCCCGAGCATCTGTCGCAACTCGAAGCGTCCGAACATCTTCGGCTGCGCGAACATGGGAGTCGTGGCGGCGACCATGGTGGGTGAAGGCGATCCTCGGGGCTAGGTGTATCCCCATGTAAACATACTGGATTGCACACCATTCCACGGGGTGGCAAACACTCTTCTTGGGCCCGAAAGACGGTGCTATTTCACGTGCCTGCTGCGGCCGTGGCAGCTAACGCCGCCGACCTGGCTGGCGGACTCAATCCTCCAGGGGCAGGTGCTCGCCGGCGGAGGTGATGAAGGCGGCGAACACCCGATCCCCAGGTTGCAGCGCCGAGACGGCGCTGACATAGCGCGCCAACTGCTGGCGATAGCTCGCCAGGCCTTCCGGGCGGTGCTGGAGCTTGTAGTCGAGCACCCACCACTCGCGGCCCTCGGGGGTGTCGCGCGCCACAAGCCTGTCGATGCGCAGCACCTGCCCTTGGTCGTGCAGGCTGACCTCGTTGCCCGCCCAGGCCAGTTCCGCCGGGTCCAGCCAGGGCTGCAAGGCCGGGGCGTGCAGGATGCTGGCGGCCAGATGCCGCGCCGCTTCAAGATGCTGGCTGTCCAGGCCCAGTTCCGCCGCGGCGGCCTGTGTGGCACGTTGCAGCCGCTCGGGGCTGCGTTGCTGGCGCGGCAGCACGGTCAGCCACTCGAGCACGCGGTGCACCACCTGGCCCAGTTGCTGCTGAACGCTGATCTCCTCCGGCGCCCTCCCCGACTTGTCCGCCTCGTCCAGGCGTGCGCGCAGCGGGGGCAGCGTCAGCAGCGTGGCGGGCGCGACGGCAGGCGCCTCTTGCGGCAAGGCAGACTGCCGCGCCATGGACGGGTGATGGGAAGATGGCTGCCAGGCATCGTGCGGATCGATGGCGCCGCTGCGCACCAGCCCATGCCACCAGCTCGCGGCGCCCTGCCCGCGAGGCTCGGTCCGGCTGAAGACCAACTGCTCCCGCGCCCGCGTCAAGGCCACATACAAGGCATTGAGCTCTTCACGCTTGTCGGCGGCCAGATCATCGGCCATGGTCTGCGCCAGACTCGGCGGGGGCTTGCCTTGTGAGCGGATGAAGGCGCAGCGCCGAGGCCTCTCTTCGCTCTCGGGCCAGTCCACCATCAGCGCATAGCTGTCCGTGCGCGAGGCATCCGGGTCGGTGTCGACCATGAAGACCACGCGCGCCTCCAGACCCTTGGCGCCGTGGATGGTGAGCAGTTGCACGGCATCGGGCTGGCTGCGCGGCGGCAAGGTCAAGGGCAGGCGCTTGAGCATGCGCACCCAGCGGTAGGGGGTGGCATCGCGGCCCGCGTCCATCTCCAGGCTTTGCGCCAGCAAGGCATCGACATGGAACAGGGCCTGAACGCGCTGGCCGGGCGGCACACAGGCCAGCAAACGTTGACGGTACTGCCCCTCTCCCACAATGCGATCGAGGAGGTCATGCGGCGGGGCCACGCGGGCCAGCGCCGCCCACGGCGACATCAGGCGCGCAGCTCGCTGGAGCGAAGGCGGTATGGCCGCGTCGTCCTGGGCCGCTTGCAGGGCGTCCCACCAGCTGCGCACGCGTTGCCCCTGCTCGGACAGGGTGCGCCGAGACAGCCACAGCAGTTCCTCATCGCTGGCGCCGAACATCGGGCTCTTGAGCGCATGGGCCAGCGCCAGGTCATGTTGGGGCGACACCAGGGCATCGAGCACGGCCACCAGGTCGCGCACTTCGGGTGTCTCGATCAGCAAGGTGTCTTCGGGGGCGATGTGCGGCACGCCGCGCTGGTCCAGCGCCTGCGCCACCATCGTCAGCGTGGTCCGTCTGCGCGCCAGGATGAAGACCTCCGAAGGCTTGATGCCTTCGTGGACCACCATGGCCGACACGGCATCGGCCACCTGCTCAGCCTCCATCTCCTTGGCCTTGGTGTCCACGCGTTCGCGCGGCGTCAGCAGGCTGTCGCGCCAGCCTTCAGCCCTTTCGGCCTTGACCGCCGCAGCCCGCATGACCGATGGCAGCACCCGCAGCCGGGCCGTCGCCTTGGCGTCGGTGGTGTGCGGCCGGAAACCCGGGAAGTTGCCCTCGGCATGTGCCAGGCCCATCACCTTGTTGAGCGCATCGATGATGCCGGGGGCGTTGCGGCGCGTGTGATCGCAGGCCAGGAGGTCGCCACCCAGCGCCTCGATGACGAACTCTTTGGCCGCGCTGAACACGCGCGGATCGGCCCGGCGGAAGCGGTAGATGCTCTGCTTGGGATCGCCCACCAAGAAGACCTGGATGGGTCTTTGCCCGCTGGCCCCACCACCCGCGCCCGCATAGCTGGCCAGCCAGGATTTCAGCGTCTGCCATTGCAGCGGGCTCGTGTCCTGGAATTCGTCCATCAGCAATTGCTTGACCTGGCTGTCCAGACGCTCCTGGATCCACCCGGACAAGGCCGGATCGCCCAGCAGCCGGGCGGCGGCCAGTTCGAGGTCGACCATGTCCGCCATGCCGCGCTCGGTCTTGAATCGGATGTATTCCTCGAACAGCACACGTGTGAGGCGCACCATCTGGCCATGCAGGCGGTGCGCCTGCTCTTGCAGCAAGGCGCGGCCGAAGTCGTGCAGCCAGTCCTGGGCCCAAGCCAGGTCGGCCAGGTCGCCCAGTTTCTTGCGGGGCTCGCCCTTGTCGGTCAGCAGCGCCGTCTGCAGTGCCCTGCCCTGCGCAAGCGGTTCGGCCAGCGCCAGTGCCTGCTCGATGGCCACACCGGCTTTCTGCGCCAGTGCCCCCTTGGACGTTGCCAACTGGCGCGCCAGCGAAAAGAAGTGCTCGCGCACCGATGCCCGCAACAAGGCCTCGGCAGGATGTGCCAGACCGGCCCATTGCGGTGACCAGTCGCCGGCTGACTCAACCCCGGCTTCCAGCCGCCCGGCCTGGTCCGCCAGCGTCAATTCGAGCCGGTTCTCCAGCGCCTCCTTGAGCCAGGCCTCCACATTGAAGCGGCCGACCTCGCGCACCATCTCCCGGAACGCGGCGTAGAGCAAATGGCTGCCCGGCTCTTCGGCCTGCTTCGAGGCGGATGGGGCGTCCATGTCCACGCGGCGCAGGAAGCGCCCCCACAATTCGGGCCAATGCTCGCTCGTGTCTTCGATCAGCTGCAACTCGGGCGGCAACTGCAGCTCATTGAGCATGTCCAGCGGGGCGGCCTTGACCAGCCGGGAGAACCAGCCGTGAATCGTGTGGATGTCCACGCCGCGGCCATCTTCCAGCCACTGGCCATACAGCGCTTGCAGGCGGGGCGACATCTCGTCCAGCGCCGATTCCGGCACGCCGCGGATGCGCAACTCGAGCCGGCGTGCTTCCTCGCTGGCCTGGGCGAATTGGCGCAACCAGCCATGCAAACGCTCGCGCATCTCGCCTGCGGCCTTCTTGGTGAAGGTGATGGCCAGGATGTGGTTGGGCTGTACCCCATCGAGCAAGGCACGCAGGATGCGGGAGACCAGCATCCAGGTCTTGCCCGCGCCGGCACAGGCTTCGACCACCACACTGCGGCGCGGGTCGCAGGCCACCTCGTAGAAGTGGTTGCTGTCGACCTGCCGCTCATTGACTTCGTATGCGGCCTGAAATGCATGCCCGCTCATGGCGTATGGCCCTCCATCACATCGTCGGACACCGTCCACCGGTCCTTGCCGCACAAGCCTCGGGCCTGGCAGTAGGTGCAGGCGGCGCCTTCGCCCAGTGCGGGCATCGCGCTGCCGGCATGCAGGCGGGCCCAGTCCTGCGCCAGACCTTCGAGCAAGGCCTGGGCGCTGTCGGCCACGTCCATGTGTTCGATCTGCCTGACCGCCTTGGGATCCAGGTGGAGGTAGGCGGCCGACACCGGCTCGTTCGGGTCCGACAAGGCCGCATAGAAGGCCAACTGCGTGTCTTCCAGTGGCCGGGCCACCTTGCCCTTGAGCCCATCGAGGCTGCCGGTCTTGTAGTCCAGCACGAACTGCTGCCGCTGACCGTCCACATGCCGCACATCGACACGGTCGAGCTGCCCATGCAGGCGCACGGCCAGGCCGGGCTCGACTTCCAGCATGCGCTCGGCCACGGCCTCGACCTGCGTGACGGCCCAGCCCGCATCTTCGTGCCCGCGCAGCCAGGCCACATAGTGCTCGGCGAGCCGGTCCAGGTCAGCGTGGAATGGCAGGAAATAGGGCCGCTGTCCATCGCGGTCCAGGCCCTTTTCGCGCACCACCTCGGCGGCGACCGCCAGCCAGTCGGCCACGTCTTCTTCCGCGCTGCTCAGGGCCAGTTGCGCCTGTCTTTGCAGATGGAAACGGCGCAGCACCTCGTGCAGCCAGATGCCGAAGTCGGAACGGTCCAGGCCTTCGTCCAGTTCGTCCTGTTCGCGCAGGCCCAGCACGCTGGTCGCGAAGAAGCGGTAAGGACATTGCCGCAGGGCTTCGTAGCCGGTGGCGGTGACCTGCATGGGCAAGGCCCACAGATTGGCCTTCAGATCAGGCTGGGGTGGCACCAAGGGCGCATGCGGCAACTCGGCGAGCATGCGTGCCTCCGGCTGGGGCGCCCAGCTCACGCCAGCCTGGCTGGCCCACTTCTCCAGCCAGGGGCTGGCTTCCAGCGGCTCGCTGCCTTGCGCCTGACGATGCAGACAGACCACGCCGGGCATGTTCATGAGCAAGCTGAACGCATCCCACTGGGCGGCGCGCAAAGTCTGGGGCGTGGCCAGGTCCATCGCCTCGCATTGCCGCGGCCCCAGCCAGCCCGAGGCCTTGGGCAGTGCGCCCAACTGGCGCTCGTCCGCGCCGGGTAGCACGATGGCATGGAAGGGGCGCAGCACCGCGCGGGCCATGGGCGTGATGACGACATCGGGCGCCAACTCCGGGGCGGCCGGCCGAAAGGTCGTGCCCTCCAGCACCGTGCCGACCCAGCGCATGAAGGTGCGCCCGTCCATCATGGTCTGGGTGGACAGGCCCTGCCATGCCTGGCCGATGTCCGTGGCCTGCGAGGCCGCATCGAAGCGCAGCGCCTGCAAGGCCAGCTCGCCCGCCGGGTCCTGCGCCAACATGCGCAGGCTACCCGCGGCAGCAAGCGTGTCGCGCAGCGCCGCCAGCCAGTCCTGCAGCCGTGCGCGCCGTCCGCGCCACAGCGCTTGCAGCGGCGAGACCGCGTCCCGCGCCCAATGCCACAGCCGCACCGCCGAGGCCGGCATGGCCTGCCGCCCTTCCGGTATCACCTGCGGCAGCGCATCGTCCGCCGATGCCGCCTCGCTGGCCGGTGGCACCTGAAGGCTCCAGGCGCTCAGCATGCCGTGCCGGCGGCACCAGGTTTCCAGATGGCCGGCTGCCCGGGCCAGGGCCATGTCGGCCGCCTGGGTGGTCTCGGTTCCCTCTTCGTCCCACCTCAGCCAGGCCGACTTGAGCCAATCCAGCAATTCGTCGCTCGTGGCCGCGGGGTTGGCGGCCTGCAAGGTGCGGGAGAACACGGCCGCGGCGCGGGTCGTCGACAGCTTCCAGCCGGTCTCGTCGGCGATCAGCACGCCAGCCCCATCGAGCATGGCGCGCACACGGCGGATCAGGCTGCGGTCCAGCGCAATCAAGGCCACGGCTTGCCGGCCGTCCTCCAGCGCGATGGCGCGTGCTTCATTGACGGCATGCAGCACCTGGGCCGCCGCCTGTTGCGCCTCGTCTTCCGCATCCGCGCATGCGCGCAGCGTCGGGACATGGGGCCAGGGCTGCCCATCGCGAGGCGCCATCGGCGTTGCGCTGAGCCACTTTACCGGCACGCCTTGCCGTGCCAGGTGCCGCATCACGCCCATGGTGAGGTGGGCCTCGGTGCCGGGCGAAATGGCCGCGCCTGCGGTGGTCACCACGAAGGCGGAAGGACGCAGATCGAACAGCACATCCGTGGCCAGGCCTTGGGCGGCCGCATGCGCGGCCCATTCCAGGGCCCAGCTCAGCAGCAGGCGCTCGCGCCCGCCCGGCGCCGAGCCGGAGCCGGCGGAGCCAGCCAGGTGCGCCCGAGCCTGCTCCACATAGGTCATGCGCGCTGCGGGCGGCATGGCCTGCATGCGGCGCAGCCAGGTGTGGGCCGCGTCCACCACCTGATCGAGCGCGAACTCGAAGCCGCGGCGATCGCGTTGGGCCCACTGGCGTCCCCATGCTTGTCCACCCAGGCTGCGCGCGGCCTGAAGCCGGTCCACGACGGGATCGAGCGTCAGGGCAGGCAGGTCCTCTTGCGAGGCGCCGGCGGTTGGCGACCACGACCAGGCCAGGCCCTGCGCGATCGAGGCGATGGTGTCGATGCGAGGCATCCAGCCCCCCACGGCCGCATTCCAGCCGGCCCTGGCCTGCGCCAGCACGGCCCCCACCGGCAGCACGATCAGGGCCTCGCGGGCATCGCGTTGCTGTGCCTGCAACCATGCCGACACCGCCAGGGCCCAGGCCCGCCAGCAGGCCTGCGCGCTGTCGCCAGCATGCCATGCCCAGGTCTCGGGCAGTTGCGCAGGCGCTTCGGCATCGGCTCGGGCGTCGAAGGGAAAAGCTATCGGCGTCATTGAAGAAGGTCTATTGAGAAGGCGCGGGCACGCCACATCTTCTGTGTCAGAATCTTTTCATTCTGCGGCCTGCGAAACCACGCGTTGCGCGTTCGCCGCAGCATCCCCAAGGACAGACTCATGAGCAGCGACCTGATCAAACATATTTCCGACGCCTCTTTCGATGCCGATGTGCTGCAATCCGCCCAGCCCGTGCTGGTGGATTACTGGGCCGAATGGTGCGGCCCCTGCAAGATGATCGCCCCGATTCTGGACGAAGTCGCCAAGGATTACGCCGGCCGCCTCAATGTCGCCAAGATGAATGTGGACCAGAACCGTGAAGTGCCGGCCAAGTTCGGCATCCGTGGCATCCCCACCTTGATGATCTTCAAGGGTGGCCAACTGGCCGCGACCAAGGTTGGTGCATTGTCGAAGGCGCAACTGACCGCCTTCATCGACGGCAACCTGTGATTTTTCAAGGGATTTCATCCCTATAATGCGACCACCGGCTGATAGACTCGGCCGGTGTTCGTCAGGTCAGCTGGCCAAAACCGGCGGCCGGTGCGGCGGATCAAAAACCTGTTCATGGGTTTTCAGCATCCAGCCAGGGCACCACGACAAACCCCTGCCATCCCCTTACCCCGCTTTTCCCTAAGCGTTCTTCCGCGCGTTTGCGCGTTGTTCACCTGCCAGGCGTTGTATCCGTGTCCGGATGCTTCTCAGCCGGCCGGTTTCGTTCAGGGTATCCATCCATGCATCTCTCAGAATTGAAGGCGCTGCACATCTCGAAGCTTGTCGAGATGGCCGAAGGCCTGGAAATCGAGAACGTCTCTCGCATGCGCAAGCAAGAGTTGATGTTCGCCATCATGAAGAAGCGCGCGAAGGCCGGCGAACAGGTGTTCGGCGACGGTGTGCTCGAAGTGCTCCCCGATGGCTTCGGCTTCCTGCGCTCGCTGGACACCAGCTTCCTGGCCAGCACGGACGACATCTACCTGTCGCCCAGCCAGGTGCGGCGCTTCAATCTGCACACCGGCGACATGATCGAAGGCGAAGTGCGCGTGCCCAAGGATGGCGAGCGCTACTTCGCACTGGTGAAGGTCGACACGGTCAACGGCCTGGCCGCCGAGGTCAACAAGAACAAGCTGATGTTCGACAACCTCACGCCGCTGTTTCCCGAGGAGCAGTTCGCTGGCCGGGTACAGCATTGCTACCTGCCCTA
>CAYPUS010000101.1:0-1064 GCA_964413815.1 uncultured Aquabacterium sp.
CAGCGAGCCTTTGCACCTGGCCGCCGCCATGCTGCTGCTGCAACCTGCCGTACCCATGCTGTTCATGGGCGAAGAGCACGGGGCCACCACCCCCTTCCTCTACTTTGCCGACTGGCAGGGCGAGCTGCGCCAGGCCGTCACCGAAGGCCGCCGCCGCGAGTTCGCCCACTTCCGCGCCTTCAGCGATCCGGCCTCGCTCGGGCGCATTCCGGATCCTTGCGATCCAGAGACCTTCCTGCGCAGCAAGCTGGATTGGGCCTCCTTCGCCCAGGACGACGCGCGGCGTTGGCAGGCCTGCTATCAATGGCTGATCGGCCTGCGCAGGGAGCGGATCCAGCCCTGGCTGCCATTGCTGGCCGATGGCGGTCACCGCGCTCGTGTGGACGGCAGCTTGCTCACCGTCGAGTGGCAGTTCAATGGGCCGCTACCCGGTGAGCGGGGCCGTGTGCTGCGCATGCAGGCCAATGTGGGCAAGAGCCCGGTGGCGCTGCCCCCAGAGGCGGCCGACGACACGGCTGTCTTGAAAGCCGACGCCGGCAACGGGGAAGACGGGGTGCTGTGCCAGCTGGGTGCCTTCGCGCCTGGGCATGCCGGTCCCTGGGCCGGCCGCTGGCAATGGCGCCACGCGCCCTGAAGCGGGCTCAGCCAGAAGAGCGAAGAGGCCACCCGGCAGCACGAGCGCATCACCAAGACAAGACGACGAAAGCAAGCAAAGCACCTCATGACTGGGAGAGACAACATGCCGACATCCGTGCTGCGGGCCTTGGGCGACGAAATGGGACTGGCCGCGTCCTACGTCGATTTCTGGGGTCAGCACCAGGAGCTCAGCGAGCACACCTTGCAGACCCTGCTGCGTGCCATGGGCGTTGATGCCCAGGAGGGGCCGGCGCAGGCCCTGCTTGACCGCCTGCGCGCGCGCCGGTCGTCCGCGGCCTTCTCGCCTGTGCGGGTGATCCGGCAGTCCGACCATGAGCCCATGCCGATCGGGGCGGACCTGGCGCGGGAGACGGGCGCGACACAATGGTGCCTGATGCATGAGGACGGCGGCGTCTGGCAAGGCGAGG
>CAYPUS010000101.1:1074-5062 GCA_964413815.1 uncultured Aquabacterium sp.
CGCCTGCTGCTCACGGGCGCCGAGGGCCAGCCCGTGGCCGACACCATGCTGGTGGTCTGCCCGCCGCGCAGCTTCGAGCCCGAGGCCTTGCTGCAGGGCGAGCGCTGGTGGGGCCCGACCGTGCAGCTTTATGCCCTGCGCTCCGAACGCAACTGGGGCATGGGCGATTTCACCGATCTGTGCCAGGTCATCGACCTGGCTGCACGGCAAGGCGCCGCCTTCGTCGGTGTCAGCCCGCTGCATGCCCTGTTCCCCCACGACCCGGAGCGGGCCAGCCCTTACAGCCCGTCCAGCCGCTCCATGCTCAACACACTCTACATCGACGTGGAGGCGGTGGGCGAGTTCAAGGAGTGCGAGGCCGCGGCGGCCCTGGTGCACAGCCCGGCTTTCCAGCGCCGACTCCAGGCGCTGCGCGATGCCGCCCACATTGACTACAGCGGTGTGGCGGCCGCCAAGCACGAGGTGCTGCGCCTGCTGTACGGTCACCTGCGCCGCTACCACCTGGGCAAGCACACCGCGCGCGATGTGCACTTTCAGGCCTTCCGCCAGTCGCGCGGCCGGCTGCTGCGTCAACAGGCCCTGTTCGAAGCCTTGCAGGCGCATTTCCACGCGCGGGACGCGGACGTCTGGGGCTGGACGCGCTGGCCCGAGGCCTATCGCCGTGCCGACAGCCCCGAGGTCGCGGCCTTCGCCGCAGCCCACCCCGAGGAGATCGAATACGCCGAGTACCTGCAATGGCTGGCCGAGTTGCAGCTCGATGCGGCCAAGGCCCAATGCCGGCTGCGCGGCATGCCCATGGGCCTGTACCTGGACGTGGCCGTCGGTGTGAACGAGGGCGGCGCCGAAACCTGGGCCCGCCCCGAGCTGTACGCCCTGGGCCTGCATGTGGGCGCCCCACGCGAGGAGTTCAACCCGGCCGGCCAGGACTGGGGCCTGCCGCCCATGATCCCCGAGCGCCTGCGAGACAGCCTCTACGAGCCCTTCATCGAGATGCTGCGCGCCAACATGCGCCATGCGGGCGCCTTGCGGCTGGACCACGCCATGTCCCTGGCCCGCCTGTTCTGGGTGCCCCCTGACGAAGGCGCCAAGGCAGGCACCTACATGCGCTACCCGCTGGATGATCTGGCCGGCATCCTGGCACTCGAGAGCACGCGTCACCGCTGCGTGGTCGTCGGCGAGGACCTGGGCACCGTGCCCGATGGCTTCCGGGAATACATGGGCGACCGTGGCGTGCTGTCTTACTGCCCGCTGTATTTCGAACGCACGCAGGACGGCGGCTTCAAGGCCCCGGGGCAATGGAAGCCCCAGGCCCTGGCCGTCGTGGGCACCCACGATCTGCCCACGCTGCGGGCCTGGTGGCGCGGGGATGACATCGAGACCCGCGCGCGCCTGGCGCTCTTCGCCACCGAAGACCAGCGCAGGCAGCAGGTCATCTCCCGCGCCAATGAGCGCGTGCAGCTGTTGCTGCTGCTGGAGTCCGAGGGCCTGTGGCCCCAAGGCAGCACGGTCAACCCGGGGGCGCTGGACGATGCCGATCCGCGCTTCACCGAGGCGGTCTACACCTTGATCGGGCGCAGCCGGGCCATGCTGGCCGGTGTGCAACTCGAGGATGTCGTCCAGCAGCTCGAACAGGTGAATGTGCCCAGCACGAATGAGCAGCAGCACCCGAACTGGCGCGTGAAGCTGGCTTCCTCGCTGGAAGACCTGGCGCTCGACAGCCGCTGGCTGAACGTGTGCCAGCTGCTGCGCCAGACCCGTCCGCGCGGCGGCACCAGCGATGCCGAGGCCGGCGTGCCGGCGATGAACACGGCGGTCATCCCGCGGGCCACCTACCGGGTGCAGTTGCACGCGGGCATGCGCTTCACGCAGGCCACGGCCATGGTGCCCTACCTGGCCGCGCTGGGTGTCAGCCATTTCTACGCCTCGCCCTACCTGAAGGCGCGGGCCGCCAGCACCCATGGCTACGACATCGTCGACCACAACGCGCTGAACCCCGAGATCGGCACCGAGGCCGAACACGCCGCCTTGTGCGAGACCCTGCGCGCGCACGGCATGCACCAGATCCTGGACATCGTGCCCAACCACATGGGCGTGCTGGAAGCCGACAACGCCTGGTGGCTGGACGTGCTGGAATGCGGCCCGGCCTCGGTCCATGCGAGCACCTTCGACATCGAATGGGCGCCCCATGTGCCCGAGCTGCGGGGCAAGGTCTTGCTGCCGGTGCTGGGCGACCACTATGGCCGTGTGCTGGAGGCGGGCGAGCTGAACCTGCGCTTCGATGGCGAGCAGGGCGAGTTCTTTGTCTGCTATTACGCGCACCGCTTTCCCATCGATCCGAAGTGCTACCCGCAGGTGTTCGCGGCGGCCCCGCAGCCCGCCAGCGCCGCGGGCAAGGACGCCGAGCGCATGGCGGTTCAGTCGCTGATCGACACTTTCGGCCGCCTGCCTTCCCGCGATGATGCCGATCCGGCAGCCCGTGCGGTCAGGCAGCGTGACAAGGTGCTGCTCAAGCAGCGCCTGGGCCAGGCGCATGCGGCGCAGGCCTGGCTGAGGGAGTGGATCCAGGCCGGCGTGGACACGCTCAACAACCTGCGCCCCGATGGCGAGCCGGCCGAGCCGGAAGGCTTCGATCCGCTGGACGCGCTGCTCGAAGCCCAGGCCTATCGGCTGGCCTTCTGGCGTGTGGCCGGTGACGACGTCAATTACCGCCGCTTCTTCGATGTCAGCACCCTGGCTGCCCTGCGCATGGAGGACGACACCGTCTTCGAGTCCACCCACCGCACCGTCATGCGCTGGCTGGGCGAAGAGCGCCTGGCCGGCCTGCGGGTGGACCACCCGGATGGGCTCAGCGATCCTCAGGCCTATTGCGAAACCCTGCAGCGGCGCTATGTGCGCGCGCGCCAGGAGCAGGGCCAGCCGCCCCGTGCGCTGTACATCGTGGTGGAAAAAATCCTGGCCGACCATGAGCGCGTGCCGGATGGCTGGCCTGTGCATGGCGGCACGGGCTACCGCTTTGCCAACCTGCTCAATGGCCTCTTCGTTGATGGGGGGCGCGAAGCCGAGATGAATGCCGTGTACCGGCGTTTCGTGCCCGATGCGCAGGATTTCGACGCCGTGCTGCGCGCCGCCAAGCTGCTGATCATGTCCACATCGCTGGCCAGCGATCTGCAATTGCTGACCGAGGCCTTGCACCGCATCGCCCAGACCGACCGGCGCAGCCGCGACTTCACCCGCAACCGGCTGCGCACGGCGCTGATGGAGATGGCGGCGGGCTTCCCGGTTTACCGCACCTACATCAGCGAACGCGGCGTGAGCGCGGTGGACCGGCGCCACATCGACTGGGCCAGCGCGCATTCCAAGCGCCACAGCCCGGCGTGGGAAGTCAGCGCCATCGACTTCCTGCGTGACGTCATGCTGCAGGCCCCCGAGGAGCCGGATCCCGCGCGCCGCGCGATGATGCTGGCCTTCGTGCGCCGCTGGCAGCAGTTCACCGCGCCCGTGATGGCCAAGTCGATGGAAGACACGGCCTTCTACCGCGATGTGCGCCTGACCTCGCTCAACGACGTGGGCGGTGACCCGCGCCGCTATGGCGTCTCTCTGGCGGCCTTCCACGCGGCCAATGTGTCGCGCGCGCGTTTTCATCCCCACACGATGTTGGCCACGTCCACGCACGACAGCAAGCGCTCGGAAGATGTGCGCGCCCGCTTGAATGTGCTGTCCGAGATGCCCACGGAGTGGGGCGAGGCGGTGGCGCGCTGGCAGGCGCTCAACCGTCCGGTGGCCGACCGTGCCGATGCCGGCATCTCGCCCGAGGACGAGTACCTGCTCTACCAGACGCTGGTGGGCATCTGGCCGCTGGACCCGGTGGATCAGGACAGGCTCGATGAGCTGCGAGAGCGGGTGCATGCCTACATGCTCAAGGCCATGCGGGAAGCCAAGCTGCGCACCAGCTGGATCAATCCGAACGAGGGGTATGAGTCGGCCGTCA
>CAYPUS010000101.1:5072-9749 GCA_964413815.1 uncultured Aquabacterium sp.
CATCGACCGCCTGCTGGGTGTGCGGGAGCCCAATCCCTTTCTCACCGACCTGCAGGCCTTCGTCGAGCCGGTCGCACGCCTGGGCTGCATCAACAGCCTCAACCAGGTGCTGATCAAGCTCACCGCGCCGGGCGTGCCCGACATCTACCAGGGCTGCGAAACCTGGCAGTTCAACCTCGTGGACCCGGACAACCGCCGGCCGGTGGATTTCGAGGCGCAGCAGGCGGTGCTGGACGAGGTGCAGGTCCTCTTCGGCAAGGGGCCTTTGTCCGCTCACACGGTGAGCACCTGGCTGGAGAACCCCGCGCGCGGCCACGTCAAGATGTGGCTGAGCTGGCGCCTGCTGGCCCTGCGCCGCCTGGTGCCGACCCTGTTCGAGCAAGGCGCCTACCGTGCGCTGGAAGCCAAGGGCCTGGCGGGCGAGCATGCGGTGGCCTATCAGCGCCGCGAAGACGGCACCCCCGAGCGCCATGCCATCGTCATTGGCAGCAGGCTGCTCAGCGCCATGGATCCGGGCGCCTGGTCGGTCACCACGGTGCGCTGGGTGGCGTCTGGCATCGACGAATGGGCGGACTGGCTCACCGGGCGGCCTGTGCCGGTCGCGATCGACGACACGGCCTGCCCGCGCCAATGCGTGCTCGATCTGAGCCAGGCTTTCGATGTGCTGCCCATGGCCGTGCTGGTGCCGGCCGCCTGGCTGAGTCTGCCCCTGGATGAGCCTCCGTCCGCCGCCATATGACGCCGCTGCGCATCCTCTTTGCCACGCCCGAGTGTGCCCCCTGGGTCAAGACCGGCGGCCTGGGCGATGTCTGTGGCGCCTTGCCCAAGGCCTTGACGGCGCTGGGCCACGATGTGCGCGTGCTGATCCCGGCCTTTCCCGCATTCAGGCCTCTGCTGGGCGAGGTGAGCGAGCCCAGCGAGGTGCGTGAGCTGCCCGCCCAAGGTGCCTGG
This sequence comes from uncultured Aquabacterium sp., assembly GCA_964413815.1. Lineage (GTDB taxonomy): Bacteria > Pseudomonadota > Gammaproteobacteria > Burkholderiales > Burkholderiaceae_C > Aquabacterium. The sequence continues at coordinate 6,024 of CAYPUS010000101.1, forward strand.
CCCGCCGCCCGGCTGATGCTGGTCGAGGCCTGCGGGGTCCAACTGTGGTTGCTCGACTGCCCCGCCCTTTACGAGCGCCCCAGCGGCCCTTATCTGGACCACACCGGCCGCGACTTCGTGGACAACGCCGAACGCTTCGGCCTGCTCAGCCATGTGGCCGCATGGCTGTCGGGTCCCGATTCGCCGTGCCCAGAATGGCGTGTGGACGTGCTGCACTGCCACGATTGGACGACGGCCTTGGCGCCGGCCTACCTCCGTCAATCGGCACCGCCGGGAAAGGGCCGCGCCGCCACCGTGCTGACCATCCACAACCTGGCGTTCCAGGGGATGTTCCCGTCCCACCTGGCCACCACCCTGGCCATGCCGCCCGAGTGGCTCACGGTCGATCCGGGCTTGCTGCACTGGGATCGCCTGTGCTTTCTCAAAGGCGGGCTGCGCTTTGCCGACCGCATCACCACGGTCAGTCCGACCTACGCGCAGGAGATCCAGCGCGAGCCCGAAGGCTGCGGCCTCGATGGCATGTTGCGCTGGCGCGCCGCCGATCTGACCGGCATCCTCAATGGCATCGACACCGAGGCCTGGCATCCCGCGCACGATGCCCACATCCCCGTGCCCTATGACGTCGATCGCCTCGACAAGAAGGCCGGCAACAAGGCGGCTTTGCAGGCGCGCATGGGCCTGGCTGTGCGTGAGGACGCGATGCTGCTGGGCCTGGTCAGCCGCCTGACGAGGCAAAAGGGCATCGAGCTGGTCGTGCAGGTGCTGCCGGCGCTGGTGGCCATGGACTGCCAACTGTGTGTCCTGGGCGCGGGGGATGCCGACCTCGAAGCGGTGCTCGGCGATCTGGCTTCGGCCTACCCGAGCATGGTCGCGGTGCGGCTGGGATTCGACGAAGGGCTGGCGCACCTCATCGAGGCGGGTGCCGATGCCTTCCTCATGCCATCGATTTTCGAGCCCTGCGGCCTCAGCCAGATGTACAGCCAGGCGTATGGCACTCCACCCATCGTGCATGCCGTCGGCGGCCTGGCCGACTCCGTTCAGGAGCGTGACAGGCAAGGCGAGGGTGGTGAGGCGGGTAACGGCTTTGTCTTCCACGCGCCCAGCGGCGAGGCCTTGCTGTCCGCCATCGCGCGGGCACACGCCTGCTACAGAGACCCCAAGGCCTGGCGCGCCGTGCAACGCGCGGGCATGGCGCTGGACCACGGCTGGGGGCGCAGTGCGGCCCAGTACGAGGCCGTGTACCGGGCGGCGCTGGCGGATGTGGCGACGGACATGGCGGCGCAGGCCGCGAAGGCGAGTCCCCCCGGCTTGGGTGACCGCGCAGCCTGACCCAGGCACGCCGTTTGCTGTTATGGGGCCCGTTTCCATGGCGCCCACCCATGCCCGTTTTGCCCTCGATGACCGACCGCTTGCAAGGGATCACCCGTGCCACCGTCTTCCTTGGAGACGCCATGCTGGCACTGGCGAGCGGCCTGCCGGCGCGCTGGCGCTTTCGCAACGAAGACTTCATGCGCGTGCTGGCCGATTGCAGCGCCAGGGCCCTGATCATCGTGTGTGTCGTCAACCTGCTGGTGGGGGCCATCCTGGCTTTCGTCGGCGCGGTGCAGCTGGTGAAGTTCGGCGCCGGCATCTTCGTGGCCGATCTGGTGGCCATTGCCATCTCCCGCGAGATGGCGGCCGTGATCACCGCCGTGGTCATGTGCGGGCGCACAGGCGCCGCCTTCGCGGCGGAGCTGGCCACCATGCAGACCAATGAAGAGATCGACGCGCTGGAGGTGCTCGGCCTGCCCGCGATGGAGCACCTGGCGGTGCCCCGCCTGCTCGCCCTGGTGGCGATGATGCCGCTGCTGTATGCCTATGGCTGCGTGGCGGGCCTGCTGGGTGGCTTCGTGGTGGCAGCCGGCATGCTGGAGCTGGCCCCCCAGGCCTATTTCGACCGCACCGTGACCGCGCTGGCCTTCAACCACCTGGGTCTGGGCCTGTGCAAGGCCGTGGCCTTCGGCCTGCTGGTGGCGCTGGCGGGCTGCTACCACGGTCTGAACGCGCCACGCAATGCGGCGGGGGTCGGCCAGGCCACCACCCACGCCGTGGTCACCGGCATCGTCGGCGTCATCGCCCTGGATGCGGTCTTCGCCGTGTGCGCCAACGCCCTGGGAGTGTGAAGATGGCCTTGCTCGAGGTTCAAGACCTTCGCATGCAGTTCGGTCCGCGCCTGATCCAGGAGGGCGTCGACTTCAAGGTCGAGGCCGGCACCATCTTCGCGATCATGGGCGGCAGCGGCTGCGGCAAGAGCACCTTGCTCAAACACCTCATCGGCTTGCTGGCACCCGCGCAGGGGCGCGTGCTCTACGACGGCGTCGACTATTTCGCGGGCAACGAGGCCGAGCGCCAAGGCATCCGGCAGCACTTCGGCGTGCTCTTCCAGAGTGCGGCCCTGTGGTCCTCCATGTCGGTGCTCGACAACGTGATGCTGCCGCTGTCCGTGCAGGGCGAACTGCCCCGGGAGGCCCAACGCGAGAAGGCCCTGGAGACGCTGTCCTGGGTCGGCATGGCCGAGTTCGCGGCCTACCGGCCCGCCGACCTGAGCGGCGGCATGAAAAAACGTGTGGGCCTGGCGCGCGCCATCGTCACCGAGCCCCGGGTGCTGTTCCTCGATGAGCCCTCGGCCGGCCTCGACCCCATCAGCGCCCAACGCCTGGACGAACTCATCCTTGAGATCCGTGAGCGCACCGGCGCTGCCGTGCTGATGGTCAGCCACGAGCTGGCCAGCCTGTTCGCCATCGCGGACGACGGCATCTTCCTCGATGCCGACAGCAAGCGGCCCATCGCCCATGGCAAGCCCACCGCCTTGCGCGGCGCGCCACCCCATCCCACCGTGAAGGCCTTCCTGAACCGAGAGGAGATCGCTGCATCATGAGCACCCGTAAAAATGCCCTGCTGACCGGCCTGTTCGTCGTGGGCGCGCTGGTGCTGGTGGTCGCCAGCGTGCTGGCCCTGGGGCGGGGCAATCTTTTCGACCGCAAGCTCGCTGCCGTGGTGTACTTCCAGGGCAGTGTGCGTGGGCTCTATGTGGGCGCGCCCGTCACCTTCCGCGGCGTCAAGGTCGGCGAGGTCGATGGCATCGACATCGCTGTCGACCCCCAAAGCCTGGCCACCCGCATCCCGGTGAGCCTGTCCATCGTGGCCGACGCCATCCGCCTTGGCGGCCCGGACGGCGAGGCCACCCCGCACCTGCCCGACCTCGTCCGGCGCGGCCTGCGCGCCCGGCTGGTGCTGCAAAGCTTCGTGACGGGACAGACCAGCATCGACCTGGACTTCCGGCCCAACACGCCCTTGAACCTGGTCGGGCGAGGCCAGGGCAAGGTGGCCGAGATCCCCGGCGCCTCCGACCGCCTGGATGCTCTGGTCGAGCAGCTGTCGACCCTGCCCCTGAGCGAGGTTGTCAAGCAGCTGAGGCAGACCATCGCCAGCCTGGACCTGACCATCCGCTCTTCCCAGAAGGCCATCGACGCGACCAGCACCCAACTCAACCGCACGGCCAAGCAGGCCGAAGACACCCTGCGCATCGGCGCCGAAGTGCTGGAAGGCATGCACCACCAAAGCACGCGGGCGCTGAACTCGGTCGAGCGTTTGTCGGACACCTCGCGCGAGTTGCTGCTCAAGACGCAGCCAGAGATCGTGCGCACGCTTCAAGGCACGCGCGATGCGGCCCAGAGCGCGCCCTCG
>CAYPUS010000102.1:0-6399 GCA_964413815.1 uncultured Aquabacterium sp.
GGTCGATCTCGTAGCGCGCCAGCACCTTCTCCAGTTTCAGCGGCAGGTCCTGGTCCATGAGGTCGCGCGTCGACAGGTTCACGGCCAGCTTCATGCGCATGCCTTGCTGGGTGAGCGAATGGCTCATCTGCGCGACCTGCTCGATCATCCACATCGTCAGCACGCGCACAAAGCCCGTCTGCTCGGCAAAGGGGATGAAGCGCATGGGCGGCACCAGGCCGCGCGTGGGGTGCTCCCAGCGCACCAGTGCTTCGGCGCCCAGCACCGCGCCCGTGCGCAGGTCCACCTTGGGCTGCAGGAACAGGCGCAGCTGGCCATGGTCGACGGCCGAGCGCAGTTCGCTGAGCATCGTCAGCGATTCTTCGCTCGTCGAATCCAGGCCGGGGTGGTAGGTGACGGTGCCCGATTGCTGCTGCTTGGCCGCGTACATGGCCACTTCGGCACGGCTGAGCAGCGTGTCGGCGTCGACGCCGTGCTCGGGGCTGCTGGCCACGCCGATGCCGGCGCCCAGGTCCACCGTGTGGTCGTCCAGTGTGATGGGGCGCTCGAAGGCGGCCAGGATGCGTTGGGCCACCGGGTAGGCTGCCTGGGCATCGGTGGCCTGCAGCAAGATGGCGAACTCGTCGCCGCTCAGGCGGGCGAGCACGTCGCGTTCATTGAGGGCTTCTTCGCGCAGGCGCTCGGCCACGGCGCGCAGCAGGCGGTCACCGAAGCGGTGGCCCAGCACATCGTTGACGTGCTTGAAGCGGTCCATGTCCAGCAGCAGCACGGCGCAGGGGATGCCATCGCCATTGGCCTTGCCGATGGCCTGGCGCAGGTCGTGGCGGAACTGCTCGCGGTTGGGCAGGTCGGTCAGGGCATCCTGGTAGGCCAGGCGGCGGATCTCGCCTTCGCGCGCCTGGATGGCCTGACGCATGGTCTCGAAGGACTGCGCCAGCTCGCCAATCTCGCCCTGCAGACCCACGCGCACCTCGGCGCCATAGTCGCCGCGCTCAAGCCGGCGTGCCGAACTCGACAGCACACGCAAGGGGGTCGTGATGCGGCGCACGGTGAGCATGCTGCCCACGGCGAACACCACGACGCCGACGGCGGTCAGGATCAGCAGCGTGAACTTGAGGTGGTTGAAGGGCGCCAGGGCCTGGTCCACCGATCGCATCAGCAATGCCGTCATGGGCGCCTGACCCGGCGCGCCGGGCAGTGTGACCGGGTGCACACCGTATTCGGCTTGCCCCACCTGGATCGAGGCGCTGTGGGTGTCCTCGGTGTTCAGCGGCCTTTCCCAGCCGGCCGCCACATTGGGCCATTGGCCGGCCTCCATGGTGCCCACGGACACGGCCCATTCGCCGTCGGTGCGGCGCAGCATCAGGGCCACTTCGAGGCCGGACAGGCTGCTCATGTCCTGCAGCAGGCGCCGGTCGACCTTGAAGCCCATGCCCACCCACCCGATGATGCCGGGTGCGCGCACGGGCACGGCCACGAACTGGTAGGGCTGGCCGGCAATGACCTCGACCTGATTGGGTTGTGCGCCACCCGACTGCAACTGGCGGGCATAGCGCTGCACGGCGGCCACGAATTGGCTGGCCTCGCCGGTGGTGGAGGCCCTGAGTTGAAATTGGGCGTCGGTGAAGACGGCGATGCTGGCCTGGATGCGCTGGCTGTTGTGGCCCAGGGCCGCCTGCACGGCCACCTGGTCGCCGGTGACGATGGCCGAACTGAAGGCCGGGTCGCTGGCCAGCACCTGGGTGGCCTGGTCGAGGGCGGCCTTGTTCTGGCCCAGCAGGCGCAGGAACACGCGCTCGCCGGTCATCAGCTCCGTGCGGATGGCCGCGCGCGCGTTGCGGTCGATGTTGTCCTGAATGAACCAGTAGCTGATGGCCTGAACGACCAGCAGCAGGCCCAGGTAGACCGCGACGATGCGGGTCTGCAGGCGTTGCAGGTTCAGGAAGTGGGGCAGCATGCTGGGCGTGTCGTCGGCGGGTGCCTGGGGCTCAGCATCTGCCCGGCTCGCCGCAGCGGGACTCACCCTCGGCGGCGCAAAGCGTGTCGTTTTGCGCGATCCACATCGCCATGGCATGGCTCAGCCAATGGGCCTCGGCCTGGCCGGCGTGGGCTTCGCGCACGGGGGCGAGGTGGCCGTCACTGACTGCGGAGATCGGCGTCTTGATGCTTCGTGGTTGTCGATCGATCCGTTCCATATACCGCCTATAGGTGTGGGTCTTTTGAACTGACCTCTGTCTATCGGCTGGGTGCGCGGAGCGATGTAGGGGGACCGATGCCCGGATGAGCGGTGAAAACCGGCCCTTTTGTGCCGGATGCCACATGTGCGGGGCGGCCAGGCGGCTCAGCCCCCGGTCTGGGTGAGCGTCAGCAGCTCGCGGTCCAGGGCGCCGAGGAAGTCCGCCACGTCGGCGGCGTCGGTTTCGTCCTGTTGATAGATCACCGTCAGGAAGAACTTGTCACCCATGCTGGCCAAGCCGACGATGGTCGCCACGGGCAGGGCGGCCAGCCAGATTTCCGTCAGGCGCACGCGGCCTTCGGCCGGATTGAGGAAGTCGGCCGGCCCCAGGTTGGAGAAGTGGCAGCTGACGTCCTGCAGCTTGCCCTGGGCCTTGGCCCTGGCGATCATCATCGTGTAGAGGCGCCGGCCGATGAGGGGCAGGGCCTCGTACAGCAGCAGGGGCAGGGCGTATTCACGGCGTTCGTAGCGGCCCAGGATGTCCTTGACCTGGGTTTCCATGGACTGGATCTGGGCTGTCAGCGTGGGCTGGTGCCGCGCCTTGACCGAGAACGATGACACGAAGTTGCCGATCTCTGGGGACTGCCCTTCGGGAAAGAGCTTGCGCAGGTCATACGAGATGCGGATGGCCGACACGGCCTGCGGATCGTCCTTGGCGCGGCCCAGGAAGGTGTTGGCGATGACGGCGGTCAGCAGGCTGTTGACGGTCGTGCCCATGCCCTTGGCCGTGGCGCGCAGCACCTTGGGGGCCACGGGCAGCTCGTGATACTGGATGGCCGCGGTGGTGAAGTTCGGGCTGCGCCGCCGCGCCAGCGTGACCAGGTTCAGGCCCTTGCCGGCCTGGGCGTCGCGGCGGCTGTTGCGCCACCAGCCTGCGATGCTGGCCGGCCATTGCGTCCACTTGCGCGGCACCACGGCGGGCACCATGCTGGGCGAATGCAGCGGCACGGGCTTGATCGGCGTGCCGTTGATGCGGGCCACCACGGCACTGATCATCTGCAGGCCCGAGCGCCCATCGCCGATGATGTGGTGCAGCGACATGATCAGCGCCGGCGTGCTCGGGTGCGGGATGAAGCGGGCGCGCAGCGGCAGCCCGCGCTCCATCGAGATCGCATCGTTCTGGAACTCGTTGTGGTAGGCCATCAAGGCCTCGCGCGAGCCGGCGTCCACGCCCCGGGCCACGCGGAAGCAGTCGTCCAGCAGGGTGTCGATGTGGTCGTCGTCGGGCAGGATGCGCAGCTTGTAGGTCCAGCCGGTGGCGACGATGACGCTGCGCAGCCGCGTGTAGACCGAGAACAACTCGCGCAGGGCCTGGCGGACCTCAGCGGCCTCCACGGGGCCATCGAAGCGCATCAGGTAGGGCTGGTTGACGGAGCCGAGGATGCCTTCGCCCGCCCAGAACATGTGTTCGGTGCGGTTCAGCGGTACCAGGGTGCCTGCGCTCACATCGAACTCCTTGCGGCCCATTCAAGCCGTCCGTTCACTCGTCCATCCATTCACCGGCTTGCCTGATCAGGCCATCGCCCCGACGGGCGCCTGCGCGGTGTCCACCTGGTGGTCTTCGGCATTGAAGGACTCAACCTGAATCTGCACCAGGCGGCGCTTGCCTTGCTCGCCGTTCATGCGCCAGTGGCCCATGCGCACGTTGTCGACCAGGGCCAGATCGCCCTTTTGCCAGTTGACCAGGTAGGCGTGGCGGAAGAGGTCTTCGAAGAAGGCGCGCTGCTCTGCGTCGCTCCAGTCGATGTCGCGGCCCTGGGCATCGCACAGATCCCACAGGTAATTGGTGCCGTCGGCGTTCTCGCAGCGGCCGATGGGCCCGCGGCCGGTGAAGACATCGTTGGCGGCGGCGTGCACGTGCGTGTTGGTGTTGCGCGCGAAGGCCCAGGGTTGCAGGCAGATGTCGCCCGTCTCGGGGTGGGCGCACACGGCCGGCGTGGGCTTGGTGGCCAGCTTGGCGCGGCCATCGGCCAGGGTGCTGAAGATCTTCATCGGGCTTTGCGAGATGATGAACTTGTCCAGCCAGGTCAGCTTGCGCGCGGTGATGAAGTAAAAGCGGTTGTAGGCCTGCAGGTACTTGCGCTGCAGCGTGGCGGGCATGCGCTGGAAGGCGGCATGCAGGTCAACCATGCCCGTCTCGGCCAGGTGGGCGGCCGGCTCAAAGCAGCACAGCGCCAGGTAGCGCGCCCGCGTGGGGCTGCCGCCGCCTTCCACGTGCGGGCCTTGCACCGACTGGCCCACGGGGCCCAGTTGCACGACGTTGCGGTCCAGGTAGCGGCGGTAGTCGCCGCCGCCCATCAGGCCTTCGGTGTACTTGCGCAACCAGTCGGTCACGAAGGTGGGCATGCCCTTGAGGTTGAAGCCGTTCCAGGGGTTCAGCCCCATGCCGTTGACGATGAAGGTGTTGAACTGCTCGACGTCGCCCGGCGGAAAGCCCCTGAACATCAGCACGCCGCGCCGCTGCAGCTTGTCCAGGAAGAAGGCGCGGTGGGCCTCGAACAGCTTCGTGAGGGCGGGCATGTCGCTGCGGCCCTGGGCGGGCGTGATCAGCGTGACGAAGGCGTGGTCCTCGTTGACCGCGATCTCGTCGGGCACGCGGTGCGGGGAAGGGCGGTTCGGGCTGCTCATGGGGTGCTCACAAGGTCAGCGCATCGCGTTGTGGTCGTTCGTCCGTTCGTCTGTCTGTCAATAGACGAAGGGGATCAGGCGCTTGCGGGTCTGCATGAAGCGGGTGTATTGCTCGCCCAGTGCCGACTGCAGGGCCTGCTCTTCCACGGTGATGCGGTAATGAAAGAGGAAGAAGCCCCCGATGCTGATCAAGGCCAGGCTGGCGAAGTTGCCCATGATCAAACCCAGGCCGATCAGGTTGAGCCAGCCACCCAGGTAGGCGGGGTGGCGCAGGAAGCGGTAGGCGCCGATGTTGATGACCTGGTGGTTGGAGGCGATGGTGACGGTGTGGGTGAAGAACTCGCCCAGCATCTTCCAGCAGTGCATGCGCAGGAAGGTGCCCGACAGGGTGATCACGATGCCGACATAGAAGGCCGTGCGCAGGTTCTCTTCGCCCATGGAGGCAGGCTGGTAATAGGCCAGCGCGATGGCGCCCAATTGCAGCAGGGACGAGCCGATGGAGATGAACAGGCCGGAGTACTTGTCGGAGCCCTCGTAGCCGCCGGAGACGGCGCGGCGCCTTTGAATCTGCCGGCCTTCCATCAGGTAGACCCAGAACAGCACGGTCCAGAAAACCAGGGCCTCGGGCCAGACGAAGATCAGCGGGTGTTGGATGGGCATAACTTCCGGGTATTCGACCATTTAACGTCGCTCGGATTGTCGGGGGAGGTCAAAACAACCGCAGCGGGGACTTTCCCCCGCAAACCCTGAGACAGGGGGGGCGGACGCACTAGGATGGGCAATCGTTCACACAGCAGCGATCACAGAAAAGGGGAAGCGGGATGAAGCACGGACTGACAACGCAGTTGTTGCACGCCGACCGCCTGGCCGGGGTCGAACATGGCGCGGTGCACAAGCCCATGCACCCCTCGGCCACCTATGGTTACGCCACGGCGGCGGAGCTGGTGGCGGTGTTCCAGGGGGCCGCGCCAGGTTATGTGTACTCGCGCCAGGGCAACCCGACGGGCGCGGCGCTGGAGGCCAAGCTGGTGGCGCTGGAAGGCGGGCGCGCCGCGGCGGTTTTTGCCACGGGCATGGCGGCCATCGGCGCGCTGCTGGTGACCTTGCTCAAGGCGGGCGACCACATCGTCAGCAGCCAGTTCCTCTTCGGCAACACCAACAGCATCCTGCAGACCCTGGCTGGCCTGGGTGTGGAGGTGAGCTTCGTGGACGCCACGGACGTGCGCCTGGTCGAGGCCGCCATCCGGCCCGAGACCCGGCTGGTGTTCGTCGAGACGATCGCCAACCCGCGCACGCAGGTGGCCGACCTGGCCGCGATTGGCGCGCTGTGCGCCAGCAATGGGCTGCTCTACGTGGTCGACAGCACGCTGACGCCACCGGTGCTGTTCCACGCCCGCTCGGTGGGAGCGGGCTTGATCGTGCATTCGCTGACCAAGGCGATTTGCGGGCACGGCAATGCCATGGGCGGGGCGATCGTCGACACGGGGCTGTTCGACTGGTCGGGCTATCCGAACATCGCCGAGGTCTACCGCAAG
>CAYPUS010000102.1:6409-9707 GCA_964413815.1 uncultured Aquabacterium sp.
ACCCGCCATGTGGGGCCTCCTGCAGGTCCGCAAGAAGGGGCTGCGCGATTTCGGGGCGACGCTGCGGCCGGAGGATGCCCACCGCATTGCCATCGGGGCCGAGACGCTGGCCTTGCGGGTGGCGCGCAGTGGCGAGAACGCGATGCAGTTGGCCGAATTCTTGCGCACGCATCCGGCGGTGGCGCATGTGCACTACCCGGGGCTGCCTTCGCATCCGCAGCATGAGCGGGCGGCGGCCTTGTTCAAGGGGCGTTATGGCAGCTTGTTGGCGGTGGAGTTGAAGGCGGATGTGGACCCGCTGGCCTTCCTGGACCGGCTCAAGCTGGTCATCCTGTCGAGCCATCTGGCGGACAACCGCACCTTGGCGATTCCGGTGGCGCAGACCATCTTCTGGGAGATGGGCGAGGTGCGGCGCGCAAGCATGGGGATCGCGGAAGGGTTGATCCGGATCTCGGTGGGGATCGAGGACTGGGAGGACCTGCGGGCGGATTTTGCGCAGGCCTTGGACGGCGCTTGAGTGAACCGGGGCGGGCGAATCCCCCTTGCGTCGTCGATGTCTCTACGTTGTACAAGGTGGGCGTAGCCGAGCATCATCCTCCGACACACACACGGCAAGGTCCATGGACCATTGCTTCATTCAGGAGGAAATGCAATGAATCACCACATCTTGAAGCGTTGCGCCATGGGGGCGCTTGGCGCATTGCTGGCCCTGTACGCCAGCATGGCTTCCGCGGCCATGGTGTCCTTTGTCGATATCGATTTCCGAGATGGGGAGGTCACCTTCTCTCAAGCCGGCGGATGGCAGTCCAGCTTGATGAAATCCAACGAAGGGGGGGGGGAGGGTTTGTATGGGCGGAGGTAGGGGGCGGGCGAGATGAGCTGTTCCTCGCGCGCCCCGCGGGCACCGAAGATACCGTGAAAGTCATGGGAGGCTGGCTCGATCCGATCCGCCTGATCAGTGGCGAAGGCCCGTTACGCCTGACAGTGGATGCGGCCATCGACATAGAGGGGCCCGCCGTTTCGATGTCCTTTCAATATTTCTTGCTGAGCGCGCCGCCCGCCATCGACCTGGCGACGGTGCGGCAAGCTTTGTTGGATGGCGACATCCATGGAGGTTTGCCTGCTGAAAGCCTGGTGCTGAGCCGCCAGTACAGTGGAAGCAGCAGTCCGCTGCCCGACGAGCTGGAGGAGGACATCCTGGTGCACATGGAACGTGACCGCCTGTACTACCTGGCGGCGGTGTTCCAAGGTGTCGCCAGTGGCGCCCCAGGTGAGCAGTCGGCCTTTTTTCGCCTGTCGTCTGATCTGAAAAAGGCCTGGGCGGAGGGAGGGACCGGCGTCTTGATTGATGGCAAGAGGGCCCTGGCCGTGCCGGAAGCCGATGCGTGGGCCTTGGCCCTGTGCGGCCTGGCGGTGGCCGGGCTGAGTGCCCGAGTCAGGCAGCGGCGATCTTCGCCAGCTGCAGCGCCAGCCGCCTGAGCGCTTCCCAGGCATCCTCGGGCCATTGCGGGTGACGCAGGCCCTTGACGATGCCGTCGACCGTGCTGGCGTTGGCCACCAGCCGCGCCAGCGAAGTGGCCTTCGCGCGCGGCAGGATGCGCTCGAACAGCCGCTCGCGCGGCCCCCAGACGCGCTGTTCGCGCAGCACCATCGGCAGCGGCTTGCCGCCATCCAGCGCCAGCCGGGCCCGGTACAGCGCCAGGATGTCCTCGGCCAGGGCCCAGTGCACCAGCACCGCGGCCTCGCCTTCGGCCTCCAGCCCGTCGATCATGCGCAGCGTGCGTTCCACTTGGCCCGACAGCACCGCCTCGCTCAGCTTGAAGACATTGAAGCGGGCCACATCCACCACGGCTTCCTCGATCTGCTCGATGGTCAACACACCCGGCGGATGCAGCAGGCCCAGCTTGGTGACCTCCTGGTGGGCCGCCAGCAGATTGCCCTCGACGCGGTCGGCAAAGAAGGCCAGCGTGCGCTGACCGGCCTCGCCAGGCTCGACCTGTTGCCCCTGGGCGGCCAGGCGTTGGGCGATCCACAAAGGCAGATGCTGACGCTCGATCGGGTCGCAGCGCAGCGTCGCGCCGATGCCATCGAGCGCGGTGAACCAGGCGCTGCTCTGCTGGGCTTTGTCCAGGCGGGGCAGCGTCACCAGGGTGATCAGGCCGTCGTTGTCCCGGGCCATCTCGCAATACTGCTGCAGGGCCTGTGAGCCGTCCTTGCCGGGCTTGCCCGAGGGGATGCGGATCTCGATGAACTGGCGATCGCCGAACAGCGACATCTCGCTGCTGGCGCCCAGCAGGCTGGACCAGTCGAAATGGGCGCCGCTGACGGTGTGCACCTGCCGCTCGGTGTAGCCGGCCGCGCGGGCCGCCTGGCGGATGGCATCACCGGCTTCCTGCGCCAGCAGGGCCTCGTCGCCATGCAGGGTGTAGACCGGCTTGAGCGCGCCGCCACCACCGGCCTGGGCCTTTTGCAGATGGGCGCTGAGCTGGTCCGGGCGGAGTTGCATGGGGCGGTGGAGGTGGGTACTGCGGTGTCAGGCCGGTGCGCGCCTCAGCGCGGGGCCGAAGCGGGCGCTGAGGGGGCTGGTGTGGCGGGCACGATCGGTGGCAGCGACTGCTGCTCCAGCGCCGAAGCCGAAGCTGGCTGCGCGGGCGCCGCAGGCGGCGGCACCAGTTGCGCGGGGCGGATGGCCGCCAGGCGGCGCAGCACCTGGTTGACGATGTCCGACTGCATGGCGCGGTGCAGCGCCTCGGCCTCGTCCTGCTTGGCCAGGGCATCGCGCTCGTTGTAGGTCATCTCGCGCGCCAGCGTCACGTCGGACGGGGGCAGCAGCTCGCTGCCATCGGCGCGCAGCACCCGAAAGCGCAGGAAGCTGCGCACGGTCATTTCACGCACCTGGCCGTAAGCGGTGGGCGTGGCCACGACCATGTCGTGCGTGTCCAGCAGGCCTTCGATCACGACATGGCTGCTGGGCACCGAGGCGGACGAGGCCGCCTGCGTGGCCTGCAAGGTGCTGTCGACCACCCGCACGCCGGAGGCTTCCAGCGAACGCGCCAGCTCGATGGCCAGCGGCGAGGTGGCCGCAAAGCGCGTGAGCTGCACCGTCTGGAAGGCCATGTCGTGGTGGCCGTGCAGCTTGAAGCCACAGCCGGTGGCGGCGCTCAGCACGCCCAGCGCCACGGCGGCAAGCAGGAGGCGGCGGCGGGTGGGCTGGGTGATGGGCATGCGGCTCACTCAGACCACCAGGTTGACCAGGCGGCCCGGCACGATGATGACCTTCTTGGGCGCCTTGCCTTCG
>CAYPUS010000103.1:0-2403 GCA_964413815.1 uncultured Aquabacterium sp.
CACCGTGCACGCTCGTTTTCGTGGTGCTGACCGGGTCGTGCTGGTAGTGGATGGGCGAGGCGGGGCAGGCGAAGTTGTAGATCTCGTCCACCTCGATGTAGAGGGGGAAGGTCACATCGTGGCGCTGGAACTCGAAGCGGGGATGGTCCAGCAGGTGCTCGATGTTGCGCCGCGAGCCGGTGAACAGGTTGTCCAGGCAGATGACTTCGTGGCCTTGTTCCAGCAGGCGCTCGCACAGATGGGAGCCGAGGAAGCCGGCGCCGCCGGTGACGAGGCAAGTCTTGCTGGTGCCGAGGCGCATGCTCATGGTGCAGGTTCTCCGGGGAAAGCGCGGTTTGTGAGGTATTGCCTATGGTGGCAAGACTGGGGGCGGGCTTTCGGCGGAAAAGGGGGGAGCAGGCGGGGTAGATCCGGGCTTGGAAGCGCCCTAACGTGAAGCCAAAAACCAGTCCATCCCCCATCGGTGCGCCACCGTCCAAGGGGGGGTGAAGTTGCGTCGAGCCGCTATCGTTGCGCCCCATCCGAGGGGTGAGCCCAGGCTTTGGTGCGATGCCTCTTGGTCCGGTAATCAATTAATGAAATCCAGCAAGCGAGAAGTCCCATGCATCGTTTCCTCTTCAAGTTGTCTGTCGTCTGTGCGGCCATCCTGAGCGTCACCGCCTGTGGTGGCGGCGGCGACGCATCGCCGGACGCCGGCACGGATGCCGTCGTGCTGAGCAATCAGGACCCGGCCGAGCCCGTCGTGGTCGACGTGACGGTGGGCGGCTCCTTCGAGGGAGAAGAGCGCGAAGTGCCCGCCGACATCGAGCCGGAGCCGGCCCGCTCCTACCAATACCGGGACGCCGAGACCAATGGTCTGACCCAGGCCGAGATCAATCTGGTGCCGGACTTCACGATGGAGGCCTTTGCACTGGCTTTCGAGCAAGTGAGGGCGGCGCAGCCCGGGCTGGCCACTTCTTCCAATGATTTCGCCCGCGCCGTCGTTGCAGAGATGGCGCGTGCCCGTGCGGCAGCGCAGGGCAGGATCACGGCCCAGTCGGTGTACGACAGCTTCAGCGCCCTGACGCCGGCCGAGAAGGCTTTGGTGCTGCTGAACCCCCTCAAGGCTTACAAATCGCGCGAGGCGGCCAACGAGGCCGTGGCCGCGACCTCGGCCTTGTTCACCGGTTCTTTTTATTTGACGCGCGCAGATGCCTTCCGACATAGCTACTGGAACTGGTTGATGAGCAAGTGCTGCTCGGTGGAATGGGCGACCGCCTTTGCGACCGCGCACGAGAGCCAGGTGCCCAACAACGACGACAAGCGCATGGACCTCAACAACAACATGGTGGGCCGCCGCGTGTTCCTCAAGGCGCCCGACGCCACGCCGGCACAGGCCCAGGACACGCTGCTGGACTATCCTTTGCTGTGGGTCAACTCGACTTTGAAGAACGTGACGGTCGGCGTGGACTACCTGGTCTACCTGGATCCCGCCCAGACCGTGACGGTGTTCGACGATGGTCCTGATTACGATGACATCTATACGGTGTCCATTGGAGGCAAGGTGCTGGGCGACACGCCCGCCGGTGCCTCGCGGGCGTTCGAGTTCGATCAACTGCCTTCCGGCAAGCACAAGCTGGACATCTTCTGTAAGCTCGACGGCACGCGGGGTGGTTGTGGCTTCCAGATCCGGATCAAGGGCGCGAGCACGCTGGTTTCCAACAACCGTCAGAACACCTCGCAGATCATCATCCAGCAAGGTGGCAATCACCAGGATGAGTTCGAGTTTCCGACGATGAGGAAGGCCCGGGAGAACTGACACATGCGCTTGATTGCAAGGCTGGCCGCGCGTGAACGCGAATCGGGCGGTACGGGCATGCTGGCCAGGCGGGGCATGCTCCGCCGCACCATGGGCGCCCTGACCGTGGTGGCGAGCATGAGCGCGTGCTCGCCGCCCCCGGCCTCGCTGACGATCACGGATTTCTCCAGGCCCGTGCGCTTGCACCCGGCGGCCCCGGGGCAGCAGACCGTGGGCTTGATCCTGGAGGGGCGGCTTCAGGCCTCAGCGCCCATCGCGCTGCATCTGGGGTGCGATGGGCGGGTTCAGACCACGGTGACGATTCCGCCGGGCCAGAAGTTCTCGCAGCGCATGGACTGGTACTCGGATTGTGCGGAGGTGTCGTTTTCAACGGGACAGGCCAGGGCCAGCTCACTGGCTTTGACTTATCGTTTCCAGACACTCTGATGTCATAAAGAAGAATGCCCGGTCAGACCGGGCATTTTCTTGTCAGGCATCAAGCCTTGCGCTTGATGTAGAACGCATCGCCCCAGGTCGGGTGGTAGGGGCAGCTCAGGGCCACGCGCTCGAAGCCGGCGGCCTGCATTATGTCTTCCGCGTCCTCGATCATGGCGCCGCCCTGGTAC
>CAYPUS010000103.1:2413-9699 GCA_964413815.1 uncultured Aquabacterium sp.
GCCACGTGCTTGAGCACTTCGGGGGCGCCGCGCAGCACCATGGCTTCGGCGCCTTGCACGTCGATGTTGAGCAGGTTGAAATCCGTCAGCGGCAGCTTGAATTCGGCCATCACGTCGTCGAGCCGGCTGGCCTGGACGGAGATGGTGCCGCTGGGGGTGACCTGCGGGTAGACCTCGCGGTGCAGGCCCATGGGCAGCAACGAGCTGCTCTGGTCGAAGGAGGCCAGGTGCAGCTCCAGCGTGCCAGGAGCGTCCGAGATGGCGCGGTTGACCATGGTGACCTGGCTGCGCGGGTTGTCGCGGGCCGCGATGTTGGCCTGCAGGCGCTCGAACACCGAAGGGTTGGCCTCGACGTAGAAGACGTGGGGGGCGCCCATGTCTTCGTAGGTGCCGATTTCCTTGCCCTCGTGCGCGCCGATGTGGATGACGCCCTTGGGCGTGATGCCGTGCTTGGCGCATTGCTGGGGGATGTCGATCATGTCCTTGGCGTCCTGCTTGAGCAGGAAGGGCACGATGCGTTCGTTGATCGCCAGCACGCCGGTGACCACGCCCACGGGTGCTGGCTGGAAGGGGTAGACGCCGCCATCGGCCAGGCCGAAGAGGCGGAAGCCCTGGGCCTGCAGTGCGAGCAGGGATTCGAGCCGGGTGCTGCCCGGGCGCACGGTGATGTGCACGAAGTCCAGGCGGGCCATGCGCAGGGTGCGTGACGCGCCGGCCAGGAAGGCGGGCAGGTCGGCGGTGTCGTCGATGGCGACGTGTTGCACGTGGCGCAGGTTCAAGGCGTCGCGGGTGGCGTCGACCGTTTCGCCGGCTTCAAGCTCGATCACGCGCAGGGCCGGGCGGGTCGCGCGCACGGCGGTGGTCCACGGTGAGCAGAAGCGGCCGTAGTGCATCACCGTGTCCTGGGCCTGCACCAGTTGTTCGATGAACTTTTGCTGCACGGGCAGCACGGCTTCGACGGTTTCCTTGGCGGACAGGGTCACGGAGGCCTCCCAGGGCGAGAAGGGGGCCATGCCCTGCGTGGCCGGATCGGGACGATAGGTGGCTTGCGCGTTCTGGTTGAGCATGGCTGCGGTGAATGAAAAGGTGGAGTTGGACACCATGAGCAGGTCGGCCTGGCTCAGGATGTGGTGGTCGACGAAGTGGTCCAGACCGGGCAACTCGAAGCCATCGAGTTCGGCTTCGACCGGCTTGAAGCGCGCGAAAGCCTGGCGCGCGGCCGGGTCGTCGGTGGCGATGTAGAGCACGGGTTGGTCCAGCGTGGGCCACAGCTGTTCGAGCGCGCGCAGGTACCAGCTGTTGGGCGCGATCCAGAAGTCGCTGTAGCCAAAGTCGCCGCGGCGCAGGTGCAGGGCCACCAGGGTGCGGCCGTGGCGGCGCAGGCGCGCGACGATGGCATCCAGGCCGGGCTTGATGCGGGCCGAGGGCTGGAACCAGCGCTGGAAGGCCTCTTTGTGCGGCGCCCAGTGGGCGGTGTGGGGCACGAAGTAGCCTTGCAGGTCGCGGTTGACCAATTGGGGGCTGAGGGCCGGGTCGTTCAGCAGCGCGAAGGCGTCGGGCTGCAGGTGGTTTTCATGGACGGGGGGCAGGGCCTGGTCCGGCAGAGGGTCGTCCAGGTCGAAAAGGTCGCGGCCCACCCAGTCGGAGACGGCCAGTTCGAGGCCGTGGGTCTCGGCATAGCGGCGCGCGAAGGCGTACTGGAAGAGCTGGTTGCCAAAGCGCCCGTTGGCGCCCAGCGTGCTCATTTGCAGGCAGGGGGCGTGGTGGGCGCGTTGGCGGGGCGTAGGGGGCGACCCCCAGGCGCGGCGAAAGCGCAGGGAGGCGGCGCGCGTGCCGGCCAGGGCATGGCCGGGGTTGAGCTGCATGGCGCGCTCGTAGTAGTTCAGGGCCTCGTCCTGTCGGCCGCTGGCCGCCAGCGAATCGCCCAGCAGGCACAGCAAGGGGATGTGGTGCGGCACGTGTTCGAGCGCGCGCAGGCACAGGGCACTGGCCTGCTCATGCTGGCCTTGGTGGTGCAGCAGGTGCGCCTGCCTGATGTCTTCTTCCGGGGAGGCCGTGGGGGTGTCCATTCAGCTGTCCTTGTCGCCCATGCCGCGGCGTGGCCATGCCGGCACACGCTTGGGCGTTCTGACAGGGCATGGTGCAGGAATGCGCCCGGGCCGTTCGGCCGAAAAGCCGGGTGTGTCGTGCGTTGATGGGGCTATGCACGGGGCCGGGGTGGTCAATCTTGGGCCCTGAAAGCGGCCGCGCCGCCCGGGTCAGGGGCGGCGCGGCATCCGTCCGGCGGGGGCCGTCAGGATCAGATCAGCGGGGTGTTCTGCTGATCGTCGAGCAGCTTGGTCGGGTCGACCGTCGGCAGCGGGATGGCGGTGTCGAGCACAGCCACGGTCGCTTCGACCGGGGCCGGCTCGCCGCTGTTGACGAGCAGGTCCTCGCCGCGGTGGGCCAGCAGGTCGTCGGCGTGGACGCTCAGCTCACCGACTTCGGCCAGCTTGTCGGCCGCCGATCCGACGCCGGCGACGGCACCGGCCGCGCTGCCAGCCGGGTTGCCGGCCACCGCGGTGGCATCGCCTGCGCCACCGGCACCTTCGGTCGGCACCACGGTGACACCGCCCTCGGTCGCAGCCAGCGGATTCGGCACGTTGACCGGCGCACCGCTCTGGTCCTTGGCGAACCAGACGTCGGCCATGTCGCGGGTCTCACCGCTGTCGAGCGTGTAGTTCGACACCAGGCCCAGCAGGTTGCCGTTGTTCATCTCCGTGCTGCCTTGCGCGGCAAGGTTGAGCTCGATGATGCCCAGGTTGGCCAGGGTGTGGAGTTCGCCTTCGTCGGTGATGCCGTTGCTGTTGCCGTCGACCCAGACACGCAGCTCGCCGAAGGCCGCGTCGGCCGCCGTGAGCTTGAGGTCACCATCGGTGTCGAGGTCGAGCATGGCGTTGTAGCCGTTGCCCGCTCTCTGGCCGTTGGACAGGCGTGTGGCCGAGCCGAACAGTTCGGTGCCGTCGTTGATGATGCCGTCACCGTTGAGGTCGCGCACCAGCAGGCCGTCGGTGGCCGAGACCCAGCCCGCGGCGGTCTTGTGGCCGTTGCCCAGCAGGTCGAACTGGACACCGTGGCTGGCCGACAGGGTCTGCACGCCGTTGCCGTCCAGGTCCAGCACCATCGGCGAGATGCCGGCCAGTGCGTTGGTCTGTTCGGTGGTCAGCGCCGCGAACTGGTCGCTGGTCAGGGCCGCGCCTTGGGCCATGGTCAGCACGGCCAGGTCGGTGGTCTCCAGGGCGGTGATCTGATCGGTCGTGATGGCCTGGATCTGCGTGGTGGTGAAGGCCGCCACCTGCGCGGTGTTCAGCGCAGCCAGATCCGTGGTCTCCAGGGCCGCGATCTGCGCCGTGGTCAGGGCGCGGATCTGGGTCGTGCTCAGGGCCGTGATGTTTTCGGTCGTCAGACCCTGGATCGCGAGCGTGTTCAGGTTGGCGATCTGGACCGTGGTCATCGCACGCAGGTCGACCGTTTCCATCACCGCCAGGGCGTTGGAGCTGAGGGCCGACACGTCGTCCGTGCCGATGGCCACCACCTGGGCGGTGGTCAGCGCGATGACCTGGTCGGTTGTCAGGGCCTCGATGTGGCTGCTGTTCATCGCGGCGATCTGGGCCGTGCTGAAGGCGGACACCTGGGCCGTGTCGAAGGCCGTGATCTGGGTGGTGTCCAGCGCGGCCATCGCGGTCGTGTTCAGTGCACGGACCTCGGCGGTGGTCAGCGCGCCGATCTGATCGGTGGTCAGGACATCGAGCTGGCTCGAGTTCAGGGCGGCGATCTGGGCCGTGGTCATCGCGGCGATGTCCTCGGTCTCGATCGCGGCAAACTGCGCCGAGCTGAGCGCGGCCACCTGCGTGGAGCTCAGGGCGGCGACCTGGGCCGTCGTCAGCTCAGCGATCTGGTCGGTGTTCAGGCCCGAGATCGCGGTGGACGTCAGGGCCCGCACGGCGGCCGTGCTGAGCAGGGCGATGTCGGTGGTCTCGATCGCGGCGGCCTGGGCCGAGTTCAGCACGGCGACCTGGGCGGAGCTCAGGACCGCCACATCGGTGCTGTCCAGTGCCGCGATCTGCAGGCTGGTGAGGGCGCCGGTCTGCGTGGTCGTCAGCACGGCGACCTGAGCGGTGTTGAGCGCTGCGAACTGCTCGGTGTCGAGCGCACCGATGGCGTCGGTCTTGAGCACGCGGATGTTGGTGGTGCTCAGCGCGACGATGTCGGTCGTCTCGATGCCGCTGACTTGCGCCGTGTTGAGCGCCGCCACCTGGGCCGTGTTGAGCACGGCCAGGTCAGTGCTTTCCAGCGCGGCGATCTGCGAGCTGCTCAGGCCTGCGATCTGGATCGAGCTGATGGCCGCGATCTGCGCCGTGCCCAGGGCAGCGATCTGCTCGGTGTCGAGGTTGCTCAGGGCGGCGGTGGACAGGGCCCGCACCGCCAGCGTGCTCAAGGCGCCGATGTCGGTGGTCTCGATGGCGGCCACCTGGGTGCTGCTGAGCGCGGCGGCCTGGGTCGAGGTGAGGGCGCCGATCTGGGCCGAGGTCAGGGCCGAGATCTGGTCGGTCGTCAGGCCGGTGATGGCGCTGGAGTTGAGCGCGCGGATCGCGGTCGTGCTGAGCTGGGCCAGGTCGTTGGTCTCGAAAGCCGCGGCCTGTGCGGAGTTCAGGATGGCCACCTGGGCGGAGCTCAGGACGGCGGCATCGGTGCTGTCGAGGGCCGCGATCTGCGAGGTGCTCAGTTCACGTGTCTGAGTGGTCGTGAGCACGGCCACCTGGGCGGTGCTGAGTGCGGCCACCTGGGCGGTGTCGAGCGCGGTGATGGCGGCGGTGTTGAGCACACGGATGTTGGCCGTGCTCAGGGCGCCGATGTCACCGGTCTCGATGCCGCTGACCTGCGCGGTGTTGAGCGCGGACACCTGGGCTGTGTTGAGGACAGCCAGGTCGCTGCTTTCCAGCGCGGCGATGTGCGAGCTGGTCAGTCCTGCGATCTGGACCGAGCTGATGGCGGCGACCTGGGCGGTGCTCAGGGCGGCGATCTGCTCGGTGTCCAGGCCGCTCAGGGCGTCCGTCTTGAGGGCCCGCACGGCCAGGGTGCTCAGGGCGGCGATGTCGGTGGTTTCGATCGCGGCGGCCTGGGCGCTGTTGAAGGTGCTCACCTGGGTCGAGGTCAGCACGCCAACCTGCGCGGAGGTCAGCGCGGAGACTTGGTCGGAGGTGAGTCCGGCGATGGCCGTGGAGGTGAAGGCGCGCACGGCCAGGGTGCTCATCACGCTCAGGTCGGTCGTCTCGATGGCGGCCAGTTGCGCGCTGTTTAACACGGCCACCTGGGCAGAGTTCAGCACAGCCGCATCGGTGCTTTCCAGCGCGGCGATCTGGGACGTGGTCAGCGCTGCGGTCTGACGGGTCAGCAGGGCAGCGGTCTGGGCGGTGCTCAGCGCGGCGATCTGCTCGGTGTCCAGCGCGGCGATGGCGGCGGTCGACAGCACACGCACGTTGGTCGTGCTCAGGGCGCCGATGTCGGTCGTCTCGATCGCGGCGGCCTGGGCCGTGTTGAAGGCGGAGACCTGCGCCGAGTTCAGCACACCGAAGTCGGCGCTTTCCAGCGCGGCGATGTGCGAGCTGCTGAGCGCTGCGATCTGCACAGAGGTGATGGCCGAGACCTGGGTGGTGCTCAGGGCGGCAATCTGCTCGGTGTCCAGGCCGCTCAGGGCGTCCGTCTTGAGGGCGCGCACGGCCAGGGTGCTCAGGGCGGCGATGTCGGTGGTCTCGATCGCGGCCACCTGGGCGCTGTTGAAGGCGGCCACCTGGGCCGAGGTCATCGCGCCGATCTGGGCCGAGGTCAGGGCGGCGACCTGGTCGGAGCTGAGGCCGGCGATGGCCGTGGAGGTGAAGGCACGCACGGCCAGGGTGCTCAGTGCGCCGATGTCGGTCGTCTCGATGGCGGCCAGTTGGGCGCTGTTGAACACGGCCACCTGGGCAGAGTTCATGGCGGCCAGGTCGGTGCTTTCGAGCGCGGCGATCTGACTGGTGGTCAGCGCTGCGGTCTGACGGGTCAGCAGGACAGCGGTCTGGGCCGTGGTCAGCGCGGCGATCTGTTCGGTGTCCAGCGCGGCGATGGCGGCGGTCGACAGCACACGCAGGTTGGTCGTGCTGAGCGCGCCGATGTCGGTCGTCTCGATCGCGGCGGCCTGGGCCGTGTTGAGGGTGGAGACCTGGGCCGTGGTCATGGCAGCCAGGTCAGCGCTTTCCAGAGCGGCGATGTGCGAGCTGGTCAGGCCTGCGATCTGGACCGAGCTGATGGCGGCGACCTGGGCGGTGCTCAGGGCGGCAATCTGCTCGGTGTCCAGGCCGCTCAGGGCGTCCGTTTTCAGGGCGCGCACGGCCAGGGTGCTCAGGGCGGCGATGTCGGTGGTCTCGATCGCGGCCACCTGGGCGCTGTTGAAGGCGGCCACCTGGGCCGAGGTCATCGCGCCGATCTGGGCCGAGGTCAGGGCGGCGACCTGGTCGGAGCTGAGGCCGGCGATGGCCGTGGAGGTGAAGGCACGCACGGCCAGGGTGCTCAGTGCGCCGATGTCGGTCGTCTCGATGGCGGCCAGTTGGGCGCTGTTGAACACGGCCACCTGGGCAGAGTTCATGGCGGCCAGGTCGGTGCTTTCGAGCGCGGCGATCTGACTGGTGGTCAGCGCTGCGGTCTGACGGGTCAGCAGGACAGCGGTCTGGGCCGTGGTCAGCGCGGCGATCTGTTCGGTGTCCAGCGCGGCGATGGCGGCGGTCGACAGCACACGCACGTTGGTCGTGCTCAGGGCGCCGATGTCGGTCGTCTCGATCGCGGCGGCCTGGGCCGTGTTGAAGGCGGAGACCTGCGCCGAGTTCAGCACACCGAAGTCGGCGCTTTCCAGCGCGGCGATGTGCGAGCTGCTGAGGGCGCCGAGCTGCACGGAGGTGATGGCCGAGACCTGGGCGGTGGTCAGGGCGGCAATCTGCTCGGTATCCAGGCTGCTGATGGCGGCCGTGCTCATGGCACGGACGGCCAGGGTGCTCAGCGTGGTGACGTCAAGCGTTTCCAGCGCGGCGGCTTGGGCGCTGTTGAGCGCGGCGGCCTGGGTCGAGCTCAGTGCACCGGTCTGGCTGGAGGTCAAGGCCGAGGCTTGATCGGTCGTCAGGCCGGTGATGGCGTTGGTGGTGATGGCGCGGACCGCGGCGGTGCTCAGCTGGGCCAGGTCGTCCGTCTCGAAGGCGGCGATCTGGGCGCTGCTCAGC
>CAYPUS010000104.1:0-7501 GCA_964413815.1 uncultured Aquabacterium sp.
GGCCTCGTAGACGACCCACCGCTGCGACGGCCAGCCCTGCTGGCGTGCCCATTCGGCCATCTGTGCCGCGCGCCTGGCCACCATGGCCACGCGCCAACCCTCGTGCATGTAGCGTGCCGCCAGTGCCTGGCCGATGCCGCTCGAGGCCCCCGTGATGAACACCAGCCGGCCCTGCACCTCGTTCACGGACGGCCTTTCCCCGCAGGGCTGGTGCCCGTCGCGGCTTCGTAATGCCCGCGCACGCGTCCGCCCAGTTCGGCGATCCGCGTGAGGTCGTTGTAGACGACGGACTGCGCCTGGATGCGGCTGTGGTCCTGCGTGATCAGCACCGGCTCGTCCGAGGAGACGATGCGCTGACGGATGTCGATGCGCAGGCCTTCGCCGGTGAACTGCACGGGTCCGCCACCAGGTGCCGGCCCACTGGCAGCACCTGCGGCGGGCGGAGTCGCCGTCACGCGCACGTCGCCGCGCAGGTGGACCCACTCCGTCTTGCGGTCGGCTTCGCCTTCGCGCGCGACGGCCCGCAGGCCCTGGCCATCCGGATCGCGCGCCGACAGCGTCATCTGGTCGATCACCAGCTTGTCGGACTCAGGGTAGTGCCGCATGGCCGTGCCGTCGACGATGGCCTGCATGCGGCCCTGCGGATCGAAGCGGACGATGCGGGCCTTTTCAAGCTCGTAGTCAGGGGCCGAACTCGCCACTGCTGGACGCGCCGCCTGGCCTTGCTTGGGCGCCGATTGGACCAGCCACCACGAGAAGCCCGCCAACCCCGCCACGGCCAGCAAAGGCACGGCCGCTTGCGCGCTTTCGAGGACCGACCACCAGCGTTGGTTCATAGGCTCGGGCCCTGGGAATTGGTGTCCAGGGTCTGCAGGTGACCGTGCAGCAGGCGGTCGTACTGGCCGGTGGCCCACAGCAGCAGATCGCAGCACTCACGGGCCGCGCCCCGGCCACCTTGCACGGCCGTGACATGGTGGGCCACGGCTTTGACTTCGGCATGCGCATTGGCGGGCGCCACGGCCAGGCCGGCGCGCAGCAGCAAGGGCAGATCGGGCCAGTCATCACCCATCACGGCCAGTTGCTCCCAGTCGATGCCCAGGGAGGCCAGGATGGGCTCGGCCGCGGCCAGCTTGTCATGCACGCCAAACACCGCGTGCACGATGCCCAGATCACGCAAGCGGCGCCGCACGGCGGGCGAGTCCCGGCCCGTGATCACCACGGGTGTGATCCCGCCCATGGCCAGCAGCTTGAGGCCATGGCCGTCCAGCGCATGGAAAGCCTTGAGCGTCTCGCCCGCCTCGCTGATGTAGAGCACCCCGTCGGTGAGCACGCCGTCCACGTCGAAGATGGCCGCGCGGATGTTGCGCGCGCGCGGGCGCAGGTCGGGAGGAAAGCCCAGGGTGGAAACAAGCGGTCGCATGGCTACTTCAGATCACTTTCGCGCGCATCAGATCGTTGGTGTTGACGGCGCCCACGAGCGCCCCGTTCGCATCGACAACCAGCAAGGTGGTGATGCGGTGCGCTTCCATCAGCGACACCGCCTCGGCGGCCAGCACGTCGTCGCGAATGGTACGCGGCCCCGGCGTCATGAGTTGCTCGGCCGTCATCGTGCGCAGATCCAGGCCGGCTTCGATTTTGCGGCGCAGGTCGCCATCGGTGAACACGCCCAGCACGCGGCCGGCGGCGTCCACCACGGCGGCCGCGCCCAGGCCCTTGGCACTCATCTCGCGCATCAGGGCGCCAAAAGGCACCTCGGGCGCCACGCGCGGCACGGCATCGCCCGAGCGCATCACATCGCGCAAGTGGGTCAGCAGCTTGCGGCCGAGGGCACCGCCGGGGTGCGAGCGCGCGAAGTCTTCGGCCTTGAAGCCCCGCGCCTCCAGCAACACCACCGCCAGCGCATCGCCCAGCGCCATCTGCGTGGTGGTGCTGGCCGTGGGCGCCAGGTTCAGCGGGCAGGCTTCCTTGTCCACGGCGCAGTCCAGCACGATGTCGGCATGGCGCGCCAGCGACGAAGCCGACCGGCCCGTCATCGCGATCAGGACCACACCCAGGCGCTTGATCACCGGCAGCAGCGCGGTCAGCTCTTCGCTCTCGCCGGAATTGGAGATGGCCAGCACCACGTCACCAGGCTGCACCATGCCCAGATCGCCGTGGTGGGCCTCAGCCGGGTGCACGAACATGGCCGGCGTGCCCGTGGAGGCCAGCGTGGCCGTGATCTTGCGGCCCACATGGCCGCTCTTGCCCATGCCCATCACCACCACACGGCCCTCGCAGGCCAGCATGACCTGCACGGCGCGCATCAGGGCGGCACCCGCGCCTTCGGCGCCCGGCAGCTGCAGGCGCGCCTTGAGGTCATGCAGCGCCTGCGCCTCGATGTCCAGGGCCTGGCTGGCCAGCGCCACGACGGTGTCTTGTTGGAGGGAAAGGGTCGGGGGCATGGCGGTCATGTGGATCAAAGTCGGGCCCGGGCAGGATCGGGAGATTCTAGGGACTCTGTGGCCGCTGCGCTCGGCCAGGCGCCGCTTTACCTTTTCGCCGCCGCGCCGAGGTGCGGCCCTAAACCCGCGCCACAGCTTCGATTTCCGGACGCAAGCCTGCTCCGGCTTGTTTCAAGCCATGTTGCTCAAAGGCTGAAAAACTCACATCGATCCGCTGCGGCCCTCTAGGCTGAACATCTCCTTACAGGCACACTGCATATCCGTCCGCGCCGCATGTGCCGACAACCGAACTGGAGAGCCCGTCGCATGGCTAGCGTGCCTGCCGCCCCCGTCCAACCCCAAGTCCCCGCGACCAGCACGCAAGACCGGCAAGCTCCGTTTGCCAACCGATCCCTCTGGTTGCGCGCCGCCGTATGGACGCTGCTGGTGGGCGCCGGTGCCAGCTGGTGGATCGGCGGGCAGCTCGATGAGTGGCGCAACAAGCAGATCCAGACCGGCCAGCAACGGCTCGATGGCCTGCACGGCCAGCTCGATCTGTCCTTCCAGCAACTGGCGGCCTTGCCCAAGGCCCTGGGCCGCCAAAGCAGCATTGCCGACTACCTGCGCAAGACGCACCTGCCTGGCAGTGCGCAACTGACCGAGGCGGGCCGTGCCGCCGCGCGCGACCACCTCGTGGCGCAGCCTGAGACCCGGGCGATCAACCAGCTGCTGCGCGACACCACCCGCGATTTCGGCCTCAGCAACCTCTTCCTCTCGGACCGGCACGGCACCGCGATCGCCGACAGCATCGCCGACAGCGGCCACTCCGCCATCGGCGGCAATTTCCGCACGCGTCGCTATTACCTGGAGGCGCTCAACACGCCGCAAGGCCAGGGCAGCCAGTTCGCCGTGGGCCGCCTGAACAAGCAACCCGCCTTCTATTTCTCCGCACGGGTGGGCGATGTCGACGAGCCCGATGGCCTGGTCGTCGTGGTGCAAGAGACCCGCACCTTCCGGCCTCTCTTTGAAGACACCCGCCAGGTCCAGTTCGTCAGCGACGAGCAGGGCGTCATCCTGATGGGCAATGTCCCCTCCGACCTGCTCTCGCGCACCCCCCTGCAGGGCCTGGGCATCAGCAGCGGCGATGCCGACATGCGCATCTACCAGCGTGTGCCGCAGATGCTGAACTGGCAGGTCGACCACATCACCGTGGGAGGCCAGGCCGTGACCACCGTGGACAAGCCCGACGGCAGCCGCTTCATGGCGCTGTCGCGTCCTTTGGACTACGGTGGCCTGACCGCATGGACCCTCGTGCCGCGCGAGGGCGAGGGCGCTGTGATCGGCGCCTGGAGCACCGCGGCATGCCTGCTGCTGTTCAGCGGCTACCTGGTGCTGGCCATGCGCGCGTTGCGCGAGCGCCGCCTGGCCTTGCTCACACAGGCTCAGCGCGAACTGGCGGAAATGGCGCATGCCCTGCCCCTGTGCGTGTTCCGCTGGCGCGTGGCGCCAGGCGAAGCGGGCCACTTCAGCTTCATCGGCGACCACGCCGAAGCCCTGCTGGGCCTGAGCAAAGATGCCTTGGCCCAGGATCCCGGCGCGGCATGGCGCCTGATTTCGCCCGAGCGCACCGAGCCGCCCAGCGATCCGGTCGACTTCCACCTGCGGCTGCAAGGGCGCTCGACCTGGATACGCTGCCAAAGCCACTGTGTCGTGCAGCCCGATGGCACCCGCGTCTTCAATGGCTACTGGTCGGACATCACGCTGGCCAAGCAGACCGAGGCGCGCAGCCAGGCGGTGTTCCTGCACGCGCCAGCCGCCTTCCTGTTCTATGACCTGCAGCGCGGCATCACCCGTTGCAACCCCCAGGCGCTGCAGCTCTTTGGCGCCAGCAGCGAAGCCGCGCTGCAAGGCATGGCCCCCTGGCAACCGCCCCTGTCACCCGCCACGGACCGCGACGAAGAAGCCGAACGCCGCTGGATGGCCGTGCACGAAAAGCGCACCACCACCTCGATCGAATGGCGTCACACGCGCCTGGACGGCGAGTCCTTCGAAGCCGAGGTCGTGCTCATCCCCTTCGAGCACGACGGCGTGGCCCACTACTGCATGATGTTGCAGGACATCACCGCGCGCAAACGCACCGAGGCGGCCATGCGCGAAGCGCAGCGCGCCTCCGAAGCCGCCGTGCAGGCCAAGAGCCGCTTCCTGGCCAATATGTCGCACGAGATCCGCACGCCGATGAACGCCATCCTCGGCATGAGCCATCTTGCGCTGCTCGACGAACTGCCGCCCAAGGCGCGGGGCTACATCGAGAAGGTGCACCGCTCGGCCAGCAACCTGCTGCAGATCCTCAACGATGTGCTGGACGTCTCGCGCATCGAGTCGGGCAAGCTTTCGCTGGAGTACATCGACTTCCAGCTGGAAAGCGTCATCAGCAACATGTCCGACGTGCTGGGCATCCGTGCCGAAGAAAAAGGCCTGGAGCTGCTCTTCACGGCCCCGCCCGACATCCCCACGGCCCTCATCGGCGACCCGATCCGCCTGGGCCAGGTGCTCATCAACCTGGGCACCAACGCGATCAAGTTCGCCGACGAAGGCGACATCCTGATCGGCTGCGAGGTGCAGGATCAAGGACCCTCCGAGGTGACGCTGCATTTCTGGGTGCGCGACCGCGGCATCGGCATGAACCCGCATCAGATCGAGCGCCTCTTCCAGCCCTTCACCCAGGCCGACAGCTCGAACACGCGCCAGTACGGCGGCACCGGCCTGGGCCTGGCCATCGCGCGCCAGCTCGTTGAGATGATGCAGGGGCGCATCTGGGTGGAAAGCGAACCCGGCCAGGGCTCGACCTTCCACTTCACCGCGCAGTTCGGCCTGCAAAAGCAGGCAAGCGGCCAGCGCGCCCTGCTCGCCACCGAGTTGCAGGGCAAGCGCGTGCTGCTGGTCGACGACAACGCGACCGCTCGCGAAGTGCTGGGCGACATGACGCGCCGATTGGGCCTGGATGTCGAAGCCTGCCCGAGCGGCACCGTGGCGCTGGAGCGCATGCAGGCCGCCGCCGCCGAAGGCAGGCCTCACCATGTGCTGCTGACCGACTGGAAGATGCCGGAGATGGACGGCATCGTCTTCGCCCGCCACGCCCTGTCGCTGCCACCCGAGCACCGGCCCTGCGTGCTGCTGGTCACCGCCTTCGCGCGCGAAGACGCGCTCAAGGCTGCCGAAGGCGTGGGCCTGGCCGGCGTGCTCAACAAGCCCGTCACGCCTTCCACACTGTTTGACACGCTCGCGCGCTCGCTGGGCAAGGACAGCCCGGCGCCCCTGCCCGCCCACGCCACCAGCCGCGTGCTGCAGCTGGCCAAGCGCCAACTCGCCGGCGCCCGCGTGCTGCTGGTGGAAGACCAGCCCATGAACCTGGAGCTGGCCTGCGATCTGCTGGAGCGCGCCGGTCTGCACGTGGCCACCGCCTCCAACGGCCAGGAGTGCCTGGACATGCTCGAGCGCGACGGTCCCTTCGACGGCGTGCTGATGGATTGTCAGATGCCCGTGATGGACGGCTACACCGCCACCGAACGCATCCGTGCCCGGCCCGAATGGCACAGCCTGCCCGTCATCGCGATGACCGCCAGCGCCATGGCCAGCGACCGCGAGCGCGTCCTGCGTTGCGGCATGAACGACCACATCACCAAGCCCCTGGACCTGGGCCAGATGTTCACCATCATGGCCCGCTGGATCGCGCCCTCGCGGCAACAGCGCTCGGCCGAGCCGCAACTGGATGAGCTTGACGGCGATGCGGCGTCACTGGCGGCCGGTACGCTGAGCAGCCTCGACACGGCCGACGGCCTGTCGCGCTGCATGGGCAACATGGCCCTGTACCAGCGCCTGCTCAAGGGCTTCGCCCGCACCCAGGGCGACTTCGCCCGCCAGTTCCGCGCCGCGCCGGACCAAGCCAGCGCCGAGATGCTGGCCCACACCCTCAAAGGCCTGGCCGGCAACATCGGCGCGGCCCACCTGCTTGAAGCCGTCACCCAACTGGAAGCCGACATGCAAGACAAGAGGGCCGATGAAACGACGGAACAGCATCAGGCACGCGTGCAGGCGAGCTTGGACATCACGGTGCATGCGCTGCAAGCCGTGCTGGCCGACATCGATCGTCTCAACCGCCCACGCGGGGATGCCGCCGACCTGGCCGCGCAGGCCTTGACGCCGCTGGACGACGCCAGCTTGCGCCAGCATTGGCTCCGGCTGTCCTCGCTGATCTCCGACAACGACGCGCAGGCCCGCGAGCTTTTGCAAGAGGTCTTGCAGGCCCAGCCCGTGCTGCACCAGCACCCCCGCATCAGCGAACTCCAGCGTATGCTGGACCGCTATGACTTCGACGCGGCGGCGCGCACCCTCGAAGAACTCAAGGGCTGACCGCGGGCAACATCACAGGCCGAGATCGGCCACCACGCCCCGCTCGTCGCTGTAGAGCGTCATCAGCCGCATCACCTCGAACTGCTGCTGCATGAAGGCATCGAGCAAGGCGGGATCGAAGAGCGTGCCGCGTCCCTCGGCCATCACGGCCAGGGCCTGGGTCGCGCCCATGGCATCGCGCCAGGGCCGATTGCGCATCAGCGCATCAAAGACATCGGCGATGGCGACGATGCGCCCGAACAGCGGGATCTGCCCGCCCTTGAGCCCCTGCGGATAGCCACTGCCATCCCAGCGCTCATGGTGCGTCAGCGCGATGGTGCGGGCCGTGGCCAGCAGCTCGTTGTCATGCCGGCCGATGATGTCCGCGCCGATCTGGGGATGCTGCTGCACGGCCTTGCGCTCGGACGGCGTCAAAGGCCCGGGCTTGAGCAGCACCGCATCGGGCACGCCGATCATGCCGATGTCGTGCATCGGCGCGGTCTGAAAGAGCAGTTGCACGGCCTCGGGCCCCAGCCCGGCCTGCTGCCCGATCAGGCGCGCGATGTGGCTCATGCGGACGATGTGGTTGCCTGTGTCGCTGTCCTTGAACTCGGCCGCGCGCCCGAGGCGGCGGATGATCTGCTGGCGCGTGGCCACCAGCTCGCTGGTGCGCTGGGCCACCATGCGCTCGA
>CAYPUS010000104.1:7511-9692 GCA_964413815.1 uncultured Aquabacterium sp.
CCAACGGCGGGCTGATCGGCTTGGTGATGTAATCCACCGCCCCGAGGTTCAGGCCCAGGCTCTCGTCCTCGACGGTGCCCAGCGCGGTCACGAAGATGACGGGAATGCGGCGGCGATCCGGGTTGGCCTTGATGCGGCGGCAGACCTCATGCCCGCTGAGATCCGGCATCATGATGTCCAGCAGGATCAGATCGGGCGGCTCATCGCTGTAGACGATCTGCAAGGCCTTGTCACCCGATGTGGCCACCTTGATGCGGTACTGGTTGCCCAGCACCCGTGACAGCAACTCGATGTTCTGCGGTGAATCATCGACCACGAGAATCGTCGGGCGGTTGGGCCCCAGACTGGCTGACATCCTGCTCTACTCCCTGAAAGCCTGCCTCGGCTTTTTGCTTTTTTTATCCCGTTCCGACTGACTCCCTTGGCGCCCGGCTGAAGCCTCAGGCCGACGGGATTTGTTTGGTCATGTTGGCGCGCATGCGCTGGGCCATGACCGCGCCGGCAGCGCGCACCACCTCGACCGCCACCATCGGCACACGCGCGGCCAGCTCTTCGAAGCGCGGCAGGCGCAGGGCGTAGATCACGCAAGGCGTCATCGCCTCGACATTGGCCATGCGCGGGCCATCGGCGAACAGACCGGGTTCACCGCAGATGGAACCCGGGCGCAGGATGGCGATGCGCGAGGCGCCAGGCGCCCCGCCTGTCACGAACACCTGCAAAGAGCCCTGCCCGAGGAAATAAAGGGTGCGGTCATGGTCGCCCTGCTTGACCAGCAGATCGCCGGAGCGCAGTTCATGACGGGTGAGGTACTGAGAAAAAGTCCGCCACTGCTGGGGATCCAGACGGGGCCGGAACGCGTCTTCCGTATTGAGTGTCTGGATCGCCTGAATCAACGCTGTGGAATCCATTGATGCCTCAATTTAATGCCGGGGTTTCATGCACGGGGCGCGGTATGGAACACCCTGACGTGCAAGGTGTTCAATTTAATCGATCCCCGTCACTTCGTGGGCGGTTTCGGTCACGACATGGGCATTTGTTGCCTGCTCATGACGCCCCGGCGGGCCGGCTTCATCCCGCTTTCCGAAAATCCACATTCGCTGCGGGCGCGTCCTGCCGGCTATTTGCCGATACAAAAGCGGGTGAATATTTCACCCAATAAGTCGTCGGCCGTGAAAACACCGGTGATGGTGCCCAGGGCGTCGTGGGCCAGACGCAGTTCCTCGGCCAGCAAATCCAGCGCGCCATCGTTCAGCGCGGCATGGGCCTGGGCCATCTGCAGGTGTTCGCGGGCGGTGCGCAGGGCCTGCACATGCCGCTGGCGCGCGATGAAAACGCCTTCCGGCGCCGCCTGCCAGCCAGCGATCTCCAGCAGGGTGCGGCGCAGCTCGGCCAGGCCCTGACCGGTGCGCGCCGACAGCGCCAGCGTCCGCATCTGCGTCCGCCCGCCCGTTTCAGACGAAGCCGCAGCCGCCACGGCCGCGCCCTCGGGCGCCGGATGCGCATCCGGGCGGGCATCGGCCTTGTTGAACACATGCACGACCGGCACGCCCTCCGGCAGCTTGGCCTGGATGGCGCGGTCCGCCTCGGCATAGGCCGGCTCCTCGCAACGCGTCAGGTCGTGCAGGAACAGCACCGCATCGGCCTGACCGATGGCTTCCCAGCTGCGCGCCATGCCGATGCGCTCGACCTCGTCAGAAGCCTCGTGATCGGCCCGCAAGCCGGCCGTGTCGATCACATGCAGGGGCACGCCTTCGATCTGGATGGTCTCGCTGACCTTGTCGCGGGTGGTGCCGGCAATCGGGGTGACGATGGCCAGCTCCGCCCCCGCCAGCGCATTGAGCAGCGAGCTCTTGCCGGCATTGGGCTGGCCGGCCAGCACCACCTGCAGGCCTTCTCGCAAGAGCGCGCCCTGCCGCGCCTGGCCCAGCACGCTTTCCAGCGTGGCGGCCAAACGGTTCAGACGGCCTCGGGCATCGGCCTTCTCCAGGAAGTCGATCTCTTCTTCAGGGAAGTCCAGCGTCGCCTCGACCAGCATGCGCAGGTTCACGATCTGCTCGCGCAGCGCATCGATCTCGCGCGAGAAGGCCCCGCCCAGCGAACGCGAGGCCGAGCGGGCGGCGGCCTCGGCGATGGCGTCGATCAGGTCGGCGATCGCCTCGGCCTGGGCCAGGTCGATCTTGT
>CAYPUS010000105.1:0-218 GCA_964413815.1 uncultured Aquabacterium sp.
CAAGCTGATCGTCGAGGCCTCGGGCGTGCCGGTGGGCCTGGGCGAGCCTTTGTTCGACAAGCTCGATGCCGACATCGCCTACGCGATGATGGGCATCAATGCGGTCAAGGGTGTCGAGATCGGTGCGGGCTTCGAGAGCGTCTCGCAGCGCGGCACCGTGCATGGCGACGAACTCTACCCCGACGGCTTCGGATCGAACCATGCGGGCGGCGTGCTGG
>CAYPUS010000105.1:228-9598 GCA_964413815.1 uncultured Aquabacterium sp.
CCGAGGCCATGCTGGCGCTCGTGCTGATCGATCACGCCTTGCGTCACCGCGCCCAGTGCGGCGACGTGCACGTGGACACGCCGAAGATCCCCGCGCGACGCGGCTGATCTTCGTAGATCACCCGACGCGGCAAGCTCCCTCGCAGGGGCGCGGCGCCGGGCGCATCACATCACATCGGCGAGCCGTTCTGGATCAGTTCGACCTTGTAGCCATCCGGATCGGTGACGAAGGCGATGACCGTCTGGCCGCCCATGACGGGGCCGGCTTCACGCATGACGGCGCCGCCCACGTCCTGGGCCTTTTTGCGCACGGCTTCGCAGGTCGCGGCCGCGTCATCCACGCCGATGGCGATGTGGCCATAAGCCGTGCCCATCTCATACTGCTCGACGCCGTAGTTGAAGGTCAGTTCAAGTTCAGCGTGTTCCGGGTTGCGGCCATAGCCCAGGTAGGCCAGGGTGTACTTCTGTTCCGGGCGGTCGACGGTGCGCAGCAGGGTCATGCCCAGGGCCTGGGTGTAGAAGTCGATGGAGCGCTGGAGGTTGCCGACGCGCAGCATGGTGTGGAGGATTCGCATGGTGTCTCTCGTGGGGTGAGGGAAAAGATCCGGGGATCGGAAAGAAGCGCAAGTGGGCGATGCTGCCGGGCGTTTTCAGCCTGATGAGGCGGCAGCATCCGGCTTGTTGCGGCGCAGCGAGGCCGGCAACCAACCGCGCACGCTGTTGATCAGGGCCAGGCCCTCTGCGGCAGCCAGGTCCTGTAGCGACAGACTGCGTTCGCTGAGCACACCTTCGCCAAGCAAGGTCTCGCGCATCACGCCGGGCAGCAGCCCGGCGCTGAGCGGGGGGGTGTACCAACGGCCCTCCAGCCGCACAGCGAGGTTGCCGATGGTGCATTCGGTCAGTTCGCCGCGCACGTTGTGCAGCACGGTGTCGAAGCAGCCCTGCGGCGGCGCGAAGCCTGCATAAGCCTCGCGCCGGGTGGTCTTGTGCCAGACGAAGTCGTCGGCATCGGGCATGGGCCGGCCGGCCAGGGCCAACTCGATCAGGGCCGGCTCTTCCGGCGCGGGGGATGTGCGCGCCAGTTCGCTGCCCGGGCCGTGCAGTGGCGCTGCCTGCACGTCGATCGCACCCGATACCGACAGGAGCAGGCGCAGCTTGTGCACGCCGTGTGGGTGGGTGGCCGCCACATCCTGCAGGGCTTCGCGGATGGCTTGGGCCAGCGCCTCGTCCCAATGCCAGCCGAAGTGCGCGGCACTGCGTGCCAGGCGCTGCAGGTGCAGGTCTTGGCGGGCGATGTGGCCTTGTGCCAGGCGCATCGATTCCAGCAACTGGAAGGGGCGGTCGGCGCGTTTGAGGAAGGCTTGCTTGGCATGCCATTCGGCGATTTCGCCTTCGGCCGTGGCGTCGAGCGTGATGCCACTGCCGATGCCGCAGTGGGCCGCCCAGGGCGCGGGTGGCGGCGGCGTGTGCACGCACACCGTGCGGATGGGCACGTT
The DNA here is from genome assembly GCA_964413815.1 of uncultured Aquabacterium sp. Classification (GTDB taxonomy): domain Bacteria; phylum Pseudomonadota; class Gammaproteobacteria; order Burkholderiales; family Burkholderiaceae_C; genus Aquabacterium. Next base: position 1,724 of record CAYPUS010000105.1, read on the forward strand.
GAAGGTGACACGCCCGCCCGGCGCCATCAAGCCCACGGCGCCACAGTAGACACCACGGTGCCCGCGCTCAAGCTGGGCGATGTGGTGCATGGCCTGCCGCTTGGGTGCGCCTGTGACCGAGCCGCAGGGAAACAGCGCGGCAAAGGCTTCGCTCAGCTTCAGGCCGGGCCGGCTGCGCGCGGTGATGGTCGAGGTCATCTGCCAGACCGTGGGCAAGGCCTGCACGTCGAACAAGGATGGCACCTGCACGCTGCCCACCTCGGCGATGCGCGAGAGATCGTTGCGCAGCAGGTCCACGATCATCAGGTTCTCGGCGCGCTCCTTGCGGCTGTCCCTCAGATGCTGGGCGGCGGCCGCATCCGAGGCGGCATCCAGGCCGCGCGCGGCCGTGCCCTTCATGGGCTGTGTGGTCAGCACCTGGCCATCCCAGTCGAAGAACAGTTCGGGCGAGACGCTGAGCACCGCGCCCGGCGCACGGCAGGCGGCCCGCGCATCGAGCATCAGGCCATAACCATTGGGCTGGCTGCGGCGCAGGGCCATGAAATACGACCACAGGGAGCCCGGCTCGCCTTCGTAGGCGCCGTGCAGTTGCGTGGTCAGGTTGATCTGGTAGACCTCGCCCGCGCGGATCAGCTCGTGGATGCGCGCGATGCGGGAGGTGGCCGCGGCGGTTCCCAATTCGGCCTGCCAAGGGCCGGCTGACCAGGCTTGGGAGGGCGCCACGATGTCTTCGCCGGACCAGGGCGTCGCATGGTCGAAAACGGCCCACACGGCATAGGGCTGGCCGGGCGGCAGGGCCTTGACGGGCAGATGAGGGTCGAGTCCGGGCGCGGCCTCGTAGGCCACCCAGCCGACGCACCACTGGCCTTGCCTGGCGAAGCCGTGGGCAGCATCCAGCAGACCGGCCACTTGAGAGGGATCGTGGGCGACGAGCCAGCGCGCAGGCCGGTCGAAGCGCCAGCGCTGGCGGGAAGCGGGGGATGTGGCGCCCTGGGCGTGCCCCGCTGTCTTCGGATCCGGGCTGGCCGGGAAGTCCAGCAGGGCGGTGGGCAGCGAAGGGTCCTGGTCAAGCACGGCGGTCGGCTGTCACGGCGCTGTAGAGCATGACCATGCCAGCCAGCGCGAACAGGGCCAGACTCCAGAACTCGAAGGGCACGCCCAGCACGCTGACGGCGGCATCCGCGCAGGTGGCGCGCACCTCGAAGACCTCGGGCCAGCGCGTATCCAGGCCGAAGAAGCCGATGACCTTGTCGGCGAAGGTGAGCGCGCACGAATTGGTCTTGGCCGCCACGAAGTGCTGCCACAAGGCCGCGGCCCCGCCACCCAGGGCAAAGGGCAGCAGCACGATGGACAGCAGCCTGCGGCCCATGCCGGGCAAGGCCGCCGCCACGAGCGAGCCCACCGCGATCAGCACGAACAGCATGCGCTGCAAGATGCACCAGGGGCAGGGCTCCATGCCGTAGCGGTGCTGCGCCAGCAGGGCCAGCAGCACGGCGGCGCCACAGACCAGGCCCAGGCCGGCCATGGCCAGTCGCCCCGAGAGCTTGCGCACGGCACTCATGTTTTCGCTCATGGCTTGTCAGCGGACTTCGGCGATCAGTTCGATCTCGACGCAGGCGCCCAGCGGCAGTTGCGCGACACCGAAGGCGCTGCGTGCGTGCACGCCCACATCGCCGAAGACCTCGCCGAGCAACTCCGAGCAGCCATTGGTGACCAGGTGGTGTTCGGTGAAGTCGGGGCTGCTGTTGACCAGGCTCATGACCTTGACGATGCGCACGACCTTTTCCAGATCGCCGACAGCGGCCTGCAGCGTGCCCATCAGGTCGATGGCCACGGCGCGGGCGGCTTCCTTGCCTTCGGCGGTGCTCAGGTTCTTGCCCAGTTGGCCGGTCCAGACCTGGCCATCCTTGCGGGCGATGTGGCCGGACAGGAAGACGAGGTTGCCCGTGCGCACAAAAGGCACATAGGCGGCGGCAGGCACGGCCACGGGGGGCAGGGTGATGCCGAGAGTCTGAAGGCGTTGGGCGATGGACATGTTGGTCAGCGGGCTGAGCGAAATGACAAGGCTGAGAATCCTACACCCTGGGCCTGTCCATCACCAGCATGGGTGTCTTGAGTGCCCCGAGCCGCGGCGCCACAATCCGCCCGCCCTTGAAGGCATCCATCAGAAATCAAGACAGGGAGCGGGTCATGAACGAGTGCACGAAGCGGCATGCGTTGCGGCGTGCCCGCGCAAGCTGAGCCATGGCCTGGTGGATCTGGGTGGCACTGGGCTGGCTGGCCGGGGCGGCAGCGCAGACGGGGCAGGCCGTGCTGTGGGCGCCTTGGGGCTATGCCTTGGGCGTGCTGGCTTGCGGGGGCATGGCCGCGCTGGCATGGTTTTCTGATCCGAAGCGCTGGCTGTGGCATGAACGGGCGCGTACCGCGCTCGCGGTGCTGGCGGTGGGTGGCCTGGCTTGGACGAGTACGGGGTGGCGCGCAGCCTCGCGCATGGCAGAGCAGATTCCGCCCGCATGGCATGGGCAGACGGTGCCGGTGACCGTGCAGGTCGAGGGACTGCCTCGGGCCGCACAAGGGGATGCCGTGTTTGACGCGCGGGTGCTGGACTGGTGGCCCGATCGGTCTGCCGAAGCGGGTGCATCAACGCGGTCCGCGTTGTGCGTGACATCCGATGAGCCGGCTGGCCATGGGAGCCCGATGGCTGGCCAGAGGGCGGGCAAGGGGGCGGATGGCGCGGCCCCTTGCCGGCCACCTTCCATCCTGAGCGTGCGCATGCGGCCTCCCGACGGCAACTTGCCACGCGCCGGGCAGCGATGGCGGCTGCATGTGCGCTTGCATGCCCCCGATGGCCCCGCCAACCCAGGGGCACACGATCCCACGCTCGCTTACTTCGAACGCGGCGTGCGCGCGATGGCCCGTGTCCCTGCCAGGGCGCCACCGCCCTTGCTGTTGAGCGCGACGCCCTCCCGCCCCTGGCAAGGATGGATCGACCGATGGCGCCAGGACATCCGTGACCGCATCTTCGCCATCGTGCCTGCCAGCGGGCCGGCCGGCGTGCTGGCAGGGCTGTCGGTGGGCGATCAGTCCGCCATCGAGCGCGAAGACTGGGAGGTGTTCCGCAAGGCCGGGCTGGGCCATGTCGTCTCGATCAGCGGCACGCACATCGCCATGCTGGGCTGGCTGGCCGCCTGGCTCATGCGCCGGCTCTGGGCTCGCTGGCCGGCAGGCATGCACCGCTGGGCCGCGCCGGACGTGGCGCTGTGGGCAGGGGTGGCCTTCAGCGCCTTCTATGCCTTGCTGGCCGGCTGGGGAGTGCCGGCGCAGCGCACGGTGTGGATGATGTTCATCGTGGCGCTGATGCGCGCCAGCGGCCGCAGATGGCCTTGGCCACTGGTGTGGCTGGGCAGCGCGGTGATCCTGACCGCGCTCGACCCGTGGTGCCTGCGACAGCCTGGCTTCTGGTTGTCGTACGTCGCGGTGGGTGTGCTGATGTCGGCCGGGATGTCGGGTGAAGGGCTCGCGCCCCGGAAGGCCGATGAAAACGCCTTGTCGGACCACCACGCCACCGCCGCCAACGACGACGCGCCAGCATCCGGCGCAGTGGCAACGCGGTCAGGCTGGCGAACAAGCCTGGTCAGCGGCGTGCGCCAGCGCCTGTTGCCGCCTGCGCGCCGCGGCTTGCTTCTTGGCGCGCCGATGGCGCTGGAGGCGTTGCGGGCCATGGGCCAGGCCCAATGGCTGGTCACACGCGCCTTGCTGCCGCTGACCCTGGTGTGTTTCGGGCAGGTCTCGTTGATCGGTTTCGGCGCGAACCTGATCGCCATCCCCTTGTTCACGCTGGCCATCACGCCCTTGGCCTTGATGGGCATGTTGTGGGCGCCGTGCTGGACCTTCGGCGCCTGGCTGATCGAAGAACTCATGGCGCTGTTGGCGGGCATGGCCGCGTGGCCCTTTGCCACACTGGAGCTGCCTGAACAGCCTTTCTGGCTCGGCGCGGCCGCGGTGCTGGCTGGCTGGAGCCTGGCGCTGCCCATGCACCGCAACTGGCGCCTGCTTGCCCTGCCGGTTGCGTTGATGCTGGTTTACTTGCCGCAGGGGCTGCGCGTGCTGCCACCGCCCAAGGCGGGGCAATTTCAGCTGCTGTCCGTGGACATCGGGCAAGGCACGGCGGTGTTGGTGCGCACGCAGCGCCACACACTGCTGTTCGACACGGGCGCGCGCACAGGGCCGGAGAACAACGCAGGTGATCGCGTGCTTGTGCCGCTCATGCGCACGCTGGGCATCGGCGCGCTGGACACCTTGCTGATCAGCCACGAAGACAACGACCATGTGGGCGGCGCCGAGGCCGTGGTGCGGCAGGTCCCCGTTGCGCGGCTGCGCAGTTCGCTTGACCCTGCGCATCCTTTGCGCGTGACGCCCGGCACCGATGGCCAGCCTCTTGCGCACACGGCCTGCGAGGCAGGCCAGTCATGGCAATGGGACGGCGTGCATTTCGAGGTTCTTCATCCGACCGCGGCCGATCTGGCGCGCCGTGACGAGGCACATGGACGCATTCCGCCCAACGACCTGTCGTGCGTGCTGCATGTGCGCGCGCAGGCAGACGCCCATGGCGATGCGGCCAGCGCCTTGCTCACGGGCGACATCGGCAAGGTCCAGGAGGGCGACATCCTTGCGCGGGCCGGCAAGGCGCATTCAAGGCTGCGAAGCACCTTGCTGCTGGCGCCGCATCACGGCAGCAAGACCTCTTCCTCGGAGCGCTTCTTGCGCGCGGTGCAACCCCAGCTGGTCGTCATCCAGGCGGGGCGGCGCAATGCCTACGGGCATCCGGCACCGGAGGTCATCGCACGCTATGGGGCGTTGGGCCTTGCCTGGGTGGCCACGCCCGATTGCGGCGCCCATGTCTGGGACAGCGCTGAAGCAGGGAAGGGCGGGGATGGCGCGATGGCCGCGCGTGCGGCTGGCGCGCCACTCATGCAAGGCTTGCCCACGGTGGGCACATGCTGGCGGCATGCGCACCACCGCTATTGGCAGGGCACGCATCCATTGCAGCAGGCCGGGCCGGGCCATGAGCAATGAGGCTCAATCGCCCACGGTGCGGCTGGCCAGCACCTTGTCCAGGCGCTTGCCGTCCATGTCCATCACCTCGAAGCGCCAGCCTTCCCACTCGACCTTGTCGGTGATCTGGGGCAGGCGGCCCAGCAGCAGCATCACCATGCCGGCCAGGGTGTTGTAGCGCCCGCGATCTTCGTCGGGCAGGGCCTTGATCTCGAGGCGGTCCTTCAGCTCCGGGACGGGGATCAGGCCGTCGATCAGCCACGAGCCGTCTTCCCGCTGCACGGCCCAGGCGTCCGCCGCCTCGGCCGGAGTGAACTCGCCGGTGATGGCCTCCAGCACGTCACGCAGCGTGATCACACCCTGCACCTCGCCGTACTCATCGACCACGAACACCATCTGCGTGTCGGAGGCGCGGAAATGCTCCAGCAGTTCCATGCCCGACAGCGTCTCGGGCACGAACACGGCCGGCAGCAAGCCCTCGGTGAGGTCGTTGTGCTGCTGACGCGTCAACTGGTGCAACAGCTGCTGCGCCGTCATCACGCCCAGCACATCGTCGAGCCCACCGCGGCACACTGGATAGCGCGAGTAGCCGTGCTCGGCGATGGTGGCGAGGTTCTCGGACATCGGGGCCGAGACATCCAGCCAGGCGATGTCGCTGCGCGGGATCATCATCGAGCCGATTTGCCGCTCGTCAAGGCGGAACACATTGCGCACCATCTGATGCTCGTGGGCCTCGATCACGCCGGCATCCAGGCCTTCTTCCAGCTGCGCGGCGATCTCTTCTTCCGTCACGATGCGGTTGCCGTTGTCCTTGACGCCCATGAGCTTGAGCGTGGCCTCGGTGGTGGCCGACAGCAGGCGCACGAAGGGACCGGCCAGGGCAGACAGCCAGGACATCGGCTTGGCCACGAGGCGCGCCACCGGCTCGGGGTACATCTGGCCGATGCGCTTGGGCACCAGCTCGCCAAAGATGATGGACACGAAGGTGATGATCAGCACCACCAGGCCGGTGGCTGAGATGCTGGCCGCCACTTCGCTGATTGGCAGCTTGTCGACCAGCCAGTTGGCCAGCGGTGGCGAGAAAACGGCTTCACCCACGATACCGTTGAGCACCCCGATGGACGTGATGCCGATCTGGATCGTGGACAGGAATTGCGTGGGGTTGTCGTGCAGGAGCATGGCGGCCTGCGCACCGGCATCGCCGGTTTCTGCCATGACCTGCAAACGCGCCTTGCGGCTGGCCGCCAGGGCCATTTCTGACATGGCGAAGACGCCATTGAGCAGAACCAGGAAAATCAGTAGAGCTAAGTCCATATGGGCGCCGGCGAAACCGGGCCGCGTGTTCACGGACCCCCAAGCGTAGCAGAATCCTCCCATGATCTATCTGATTGGCGACTTGCAGGGCTGCTGCAGCCCCTTCGAACGACTGCTCGAAACCGTTGATTTTTCACCTTCGCGCGATCACATCTTCGTCTTGGGTGACCTGGTGAACCGGGGGCCCGACTCGCTGGGGGTGCTGCGCAGGCTGCGGGCCCTGGAGGGCGCCACCACCTGCCTGCTGGGCAACCACGACCTGCACCTGCTGGCCATCGCCCATGGCGTGCGCCACCCGCACCGTGGCGACACGCTCGACGCCATCCTCCAGGCGCCCGACCGCGACGCCTGGCTTGACTGGTTGCGCCAGCAGCGCCTGGCGGTGCATGCGCACGGCTGGTTGATGGTGCATGCGGGGGTCGTGCCCCAATGGGATGCCGCCCAGACGGTGGCCCTGGCCCGCGAGGTGGAGGACATCCTGGCCGGCCCCCAGGTGCACGAGTTCCTGACCCAGATGTACGGGAACGAGCCCGAGCGTTGGGACGACGCGCTGCAAGGCGTGCCGCGCTGGCGCTGCATCGTCAACAGCCTGACCCGGCTGCGCTTTTGCAAGGCCGACGGCACCATGGACTTCAAGAGCAAGGATGGGGTGGGCACGGCGCCGGAGGACCACATGCCGTGGTTCGAGGTGCCGGGGCGGCGCACGGCGGGCACGCCGGTGGCTTTTGGGCACTGGTCGACGCTGGGGCTGATCAACCGGGATGATCTGCTGTGCCTGGACACGGGGTGCGTGTGGGGCGGGCAGCTCACGGCGGCGCGCATCGACGGGACACAGCGAGAGTTGATCCAGATGGACTGTCCGCAGGCACAGAAGCCCGGGGCGCATGCATAGGCCGCTATACAATGCCGGGCTTGAGGGTGTGTGGCCGAGCGGTTTAAGGCACCGGTCTTGAAAACCGGCGAACGTTTGCGCGTTCCGTGAGTTCGAATCTCACCGCACCCGCCACCTTGAATGGGTGGTGCTAGAGATGGAAGTGCCCCGCGGCTTCCGGCTGATACAGCACCTTGCCGATGCGGATGTGGCAGGTTCGCTCCGGGATGCGCCAGTCAAAGGCATCCCCTTCCTTGTAGCCCAAGATCGCCATGCCGATGTCGGAGCAGACCGACACCTTCTCGGCACTCCCATCGGCATCTTCGGGGTAGACCAGTGCCACCTCGATTTCCTGATTGTTCAACTCCAGCACGGCCTTCGAGTTCATCGTGATGACATCAGGCGGCACCTCCCGCGGATCGACGACGAACGCGCGCTCGATTTCGTGCGCCAGTTCATAAGTGCGCGAGCCCTGCTCGAAGGCGAGCACATTCTGTAGCCGGGTCTTGTCGATCTCGGTCATGCAGACTTCCGGCATGTAATCGGCGGCACCGGAAGGCAGGAGCTGCAAATAGCGCTCGCCCCGGCGGCCACCCAAACTGCCCCACCCATGGCCACCCCAAACTGCTCCACTT